>DATBPR010000103.1:0-1707 GCA_036561285.1 Candidatus Limnocylindrales bacterium
AGCTGCACCACCTCGCAGGAGATGGCCGTCTAGTCGGACACCCCTGTGGGTGGGTAGCTTTCGAAGGCCGGTCCGCAAGGACCGGCCTTCGTGCATCTCCGAGTCGGTGCCGGCCGCGCGACCGCTGGCGCGGACCGCCCGAGATCGACGGCTAGGCCGCCGGGCGCAGGGCCGACGCGGTCGAGCCGGTCGTCAGCAGCTGGATGGCCTTGTTGAGCACCGGGTCCTGGCCGTCGGCGGGCGGGACGGGCGAGGCCGGGGTCGGGACGGCGACGTCCGGGACGATCCCGACGTGGTGGATCCAGCGCTTGTCGGGCGTCAGCCACTTCGCGATCGTGAGCTTCAGGGCGGAGCCGTCCTGGAGCTGGATCCACTGCTGGACGGTGCCCTTCCCGAACGACGTCTCTCCGACGATCGTCGCCCGCTTCCGGTCCTGGAGGGCGCCGGCGACGATCTCGCTCGCCGAGGCACTGCCCTTGTCGACCAGCACGGTGACCTTGATGTCGTCGGCGGTCGCGATGCCCTGACCGGTCGCGGTCGTCTCCGTCTGGTTCCCGTCGGAGTCCTGCTCCCAGAAGAGCGGTCCGTCGGCGATGAACTCGCTGGCGATCTGGCGGGCGGCGTTCACGTAGCCGCCGGGGTTGCCGCGGAGATCGACGACGAACTCCTTCTGGCCGGCCTTCAGGTCCGCCTGCAGGGCGTCGTGGAACTTCGATGCGGCGTTGTCCGAGAAGCCGGTCACGCCGAGGTAGCCGACCTTGCCGCCGGCGAGCGACTTCGCGACGACCTCCTGGCTGACGATGACGTCGCGGACGATGGAGATGTCGGTCGGGGCGGCGCCGCCGCGGACGATCGACAGGACGACCTGGGTCCCCTTCTTGCCGCGGACCTTGTCGCGCGCCGCGTCGACGGTCATCCCGTCGAGCTTCTGGCCGTCGATCGCGACGATCTGGTCACCGGCCTTCAACCCGGCCTTCTCGGCGGGCGATCCGGCGATCGGGCTGACGACGGTGAGGACGCAGTCCGTCCCGAGGGTCGTGCAGTCGGACGTCGCACCCTTCGCGGTGGTCGTCCCGATCTCGGCGCCGATCCCCTCGAACTGGCCCGACAGGTCCTGGAGCCCCGCCCGGTACTGGTCCGGCGTCAGGTAGGCCGAGTACGGATCGCCGAGCGAATCGACCATCCCCTTGATCGCGCCGTTGACGAGGCTCTGCTGGTCCTCGCCGCCGAGGGCGAAGCGCTGGATGATCGTGTTGTAGCTGTCCCAGAACGGCTGGAAGCCGTCGGCCGCGGCCACGGGAGTCCCGGGCTGCTCGGCGGCGCGCTGGCCGACGAGGAAGCCGGAGACGAAGAGGGCGCCGCCGGCGAGGATCGCGACGACGACCGTCGCGACCGCGAGGATCGGGAGGCGTGCGCTGGAGCCGGCGGGCCGGACGGGCGCGGCGGGCACCTCGAGCGCGGGCGCCGGCGTGGGCGCCGGGGCGACGGCCGCGGACGCGGGGGGCGTCCCGGGAGAGGCGACGGGATCGATCGGGGTCGGGTCGGTCGGCGTGGAGCCGGGGTTCACCGGGTCGGACGGGAGCATCGGGAACGGGTTCTCCGTGGTGCGGTGGCGTGCGGAACGGCAGGGCCCGCCAGTCCCACTGGATCGTACGCGTGAGTGGCGAAGCCCGGATCGAGCGTGAACGGAACTTCACGCGAACGAAG
>DATBPR010000104.1:0-2781 GCA_036561285.1 Candidatus Limnocylindrales bacterium
GCCTCGAGCTCGGCCGTCTGCGGGTACTCGTCCTTGTCGATCATGTTCTTGTCGAGGGTGAGGTCCATGAGCCGATGGACCTCCGGCTCGAGCCACGTCTGGCAGAACGTGGCGAGGTTCTGCCGCGAGTTGCCGTCGAGCATCAGCTCGTCGGCGACGATCTGATAGGCGTGCCGCGGATCGTTCTCGTGCTCCGGGATCCGGTACTTCGGCACGGAGATCGCGAGGTCGGTCGACGCGAAGAGGTCGTCGTCCAGGTCGTCCCGGCGGGCTTCCCGTGAATGCAGCATCGGACACCGCCTCTCGTAGGCCTGGATCCGGGACGATCGATCCGTCGCGGGAGCGACGGGCCGGCTCCCAGCCGGGCCACGCGCCGACACCTTCGCCGCGCGGCCCGGGTTGAACCGGAATTGTGACCGAGACCCGCGTGGACGGCTCCTGGCCCGCCGGGACCTAGGGCTTGGGAGTCTTATCGTGCCCCTGGCCGTGGCCGTGGCCCATGATCCAGCCAATGCCCGGGCCGATCGAGAGGTTGAGCTCGTGGTCGATCTGGCCCCAGCCCTTGCCGGATTGGAACATGGCGAGGATCTGGGCCGGCGTCTTGCCGCTCGCCTGAGCGAAGGCGAGGACGCGGACCGCGCCGCCGGCGCCGACCTTGCCGGCAAGGTCCCCGACCTGGGCGGCGGTCGCGGGGATCCCGGCGTCCTGGAGCCGGCCTACGATCCGCGCGATCTCGTCGGCTGACGGCGGGCCGTCCTCCGTCTCCGGAGCCTCCGCCGCCTCGGGAGACTCGGGCGGCTCGGACGCCTCGGGAGCCTCCGACGCCTCGGGAGCCTCCGAGGCCTCGGCCGGCTCCGACTCCTTGGACGCGGCCGGCGCGGTCGATGCCTCGGCCGAGGCAGCGGCTGATTCGCCGGGCGACGTGGAGGTCGTCGCGGAGCCCGCCGCCGACGCGTCAGGGCTGCCGCTCGGAGACGCGGACGGGTCGGCCGCCAGGACGGTGCCGGCCAGCAGGACCAGCGCCACGACCGCCACGGCACCCCGGATCGCGCTGGGTCTCACGGCTCGGAACCTCCGTCGAAAGTATCGTCAGCGCATTCGGTCCCCGTCGCCCCCGACTCCCGGAACGGTGCGCGCACGCACCCCTTCCTGAGCACGACGCGCGAGGAGTTGGGACGAAACCGCAAGGTGCTGGCCGTCTCATCCGCGACGCCTGAGCCCCTGCGCGCGGGACCATCGAGGTCATCCGATCCGCGCCCGGAAGCGCCGCGCGCCCCGGCGCCGCGTGGACCGCAGGACGCCGAACGTCGTCGCCACGCGGTTCCGGCGGTCCATCGGAGGTCTCATGCACGCGCCGTCACCGTCGAACACCGCTCCGCTCAAGATCGCCCTGGTCGCTCCGCCGATGAAGGCCGTTCCGCCCGTCGGCTATGGCGGCACCGAGCGGGTGGTCGACGCGCTCGCCACCGGCCTCGTCGCCCGCGGCCACGACGTGACGGTGTTCGCCACCGGCGACTCGCACGTCGCGGGCCGCCTCGTCCCGATCCGCGACGAGGCGCTCTGGAATGAGGGGTACCGTGGCGACATCGCCGGCTTCATGGAGATGGCGGCGGATGCCGTCTGGAAGCACGCGGACGAGTTCGACGTGATCCACTCGCACCTGGAGACGTTCGGCTTCCTCCTCGCCCGGTATTGCGCGACGCCGGTCGTCACCACGCTCCACGGCCGTCTCGACGATTCGTTCACGCCGGACCTGCTTCAGGAGTTCACCGACATCCCACTCGTCGCGATCAGCGAGAACCAGCGCCGCTGGTGGCCGGACCAGAACTGGGTCGCGACGATCCATCACGGCCAGGACCTGACGGGCTCGCCGTTCCGCGACCAGCCGGGCGACTACCTGGCCGTGGTCGGGCGAGTCGCGCCGGAGAAGGGCATCGCCGAGGCGATCGAGCTGGCGCGCAAGACCGGCCGTCCGCTGAAGATGGCGGCGAAGGCGCTCGACCCGGCCGAGATCGCGATGCGCGACGAGCTCGTGACGCCGGCCCACGAGGAAGGCGTGATCGAGTTCCTGGGCGAGCTCCTGCCGCCCGAGCGCGACGAGATGATGGCCGGGGCCTTCGCCACGCTGATGCTCGGCACGTGGCCGGAGCCGTTCGGCTTGGTCGCGATCGAGTCGCTCGCCACGGGGACGCCGGTGATCGGCCGCCGGACCGGGGCGCTGCCGGAGATCATCGAGGCGGGCGTCGACGGCTACCTCGTCGACGATCTCGGCGAGGCGATGCTCGCGCTCGACCGGATCGGCGACCTGGACCGCACGGAGATCCGGCGGCGGACGCTGGAGCGCTTCTCGGTCGAGCGGATGACCGCCGCCTACGAGGAGGTGTACCGGGACCTCGTCGCCGGCCCGCGTGGCGTCGTCGCGAGCCCGCCGGCCCGCCGCTCCGTGACGGTGCCGAAACGGACCGTCCGGCGCGAGCGCCCGGTCGAGCCTGCCCTGCCGACGATCCCGCTGCCGGCGCCGGCCGCCGCAACGAGCTCCGGCTCCAAGGCCAGCCCGGCGCCGGCGACATCGGCCGCAACCGCCTCGCCCGACGTCCGGACGCACTGACCGCCGGCGCAGCGCGAGCTGGAAGCAGAACAGCAGCACCACCGCCGCCTTCAGCAGGCGGAAGGCGAGAACCGCCATCGGGTAGACGGACGCAACATGCTGACGCAGCGAATTGGTTGCCCCGCCTTGCGGGCACGTTTCGCGTTGGCCGACGTAGCGCGTGGGACACTTCG
>DATBPR010000105.1:0-2343 GCA_036561285.1 Candidatus Limnocylindrales bacterium
CCATCTCGTCGGCGTCCTCGGGGCGCAGTGGCACGAGCTCGAGGCGGGCGGTGACGATCCGCTCGGTCGTTCGCACGACTAACCCGCGGTGGCGCCGCTCCCCGCTGCCGACGCGGGCTCCGCGTCCCGGAGCGTCTCGCCGCCCTCGAAGGTCTGGCGCATCGGCACCTCGTGGAGGAACAGGACGAGGATCGCCGCGACCGCCGCCGCGAAGATCCCGATCCAGAAGGTCGCGGCGATCGCGTTCGACAACGCCATGTGGATCCCGGCGACGATGTTCGGGATCACCGGCTCGACGAGCCCCTTCAGTGGATCGGGGACGGCGGCGAGGATCCGCGCGCCGAGATCGCCGGTGCCCGTCAGGTCGAGCTGCCCGCCGCCGCCACCCGCGAACTGGTCGACCATCTGCTGCGGCACGCCTGCTGCGACCAGCTGCTTCGGGATCTCCGTGACCAGCCGCTCCGCGAAGAGCGTTCCGGCGACCGTGAGCCCGATCGTCCCGCCGATCTGCTGGAAGAACGTCAGGCTACTCGTTGCGACGCCGATCCGGTCGGGCGACACCGCGTTCTGGACGATCAGGGTGAAGACGGCGAGCGACGGCCCGATGCCGAGACCGGCCAGGAACATCCACACCCAGAGGGTCAACCGATCGGTGCTCGGCGTGAGGTTGGTCATCAGGAAGAGCGACACCGCGAGCAACGCCAGCGAGCCGAACATCAGCCACTTGTAGCGACCGACCCGGGCGACGATCTGGCCCGACGCCACCGCGCTGAAGATCAGCCCGGCGATCAGCGGCAGCAGGTTGTAGCCGGACTCGGTCGCGCTGGCTCCCGCGACGGTCTGGAACCAGCGCGGCAAGAAGATGACGGCGGTGAGGAACGCGAACCCGACGAAGAACGTCGCCGCGACCGAGATCGAAAACGTCCGCAGCCGGAACAGGCCGAGGGGGACGATCGGGTCGACGGCCCGCGTCTCCACGAACAGGAACACGGCCCCGAGGACCAGGCCGATGAGCATCAGGCCGCCGACGACCGGATCGGTCCAGTCGTGGCCCTGCTTGTTTGAGAGGCCGATGAGGAACGGCGCGACCGCACCGGTGAAGACGGCGGCCCCGAGGTAGTCGATGTTCTGCCCGGCATCGGGCCGGCGGATCGCCGGGAGCAGCCGCCACAGGATGAACAGCGAGATCAGCCCGATCGGGATGTTGATGAAGAAGATCCAGTGCCAGCCGAACGTGTCGGTGATGAACCCGCCGAGGCCGGGCCCGATGAGCGACGAGAGCCCGAACACGGCGCCGAACGAGCCGAGGTACTTGCCGCGTTCGGCCGGGGTGTAGAGATCTGCGACGACCGCGAGGGCGATCGGGAAGATCGCGCCTCCGCCGAGGCCCTGCAGGCCGCGGAAGAGGATGAACTGCTCCATGGTCTGGCTGAGCCCGGCACCGGCCGAGCTGATCAGGAACAGGCTGACCGCGAAGATCACGATTGGCCGCCGGCCGTAGAGGTCCGACAGCTTGCCGTAGATCGGGCCGCTGATCGTCGAGGTCAGCAGGTAGATCGTGACCGACCACGTGTAGAGCGAGTTCCCGTTCAGGTCGGTGACGATCACCGGGAGGGCCGTCCCGACCACCGTCTGGTCGAGGGCGAACAGGAACATCGCCAGGAGCATCGCGCCGAGGATTTCGAGCTTGGCGCGCGGGGACATGTGGAGTGCGGCTTCCTGGGCGGCCGTGAGATCGTTCGCGGTCGCAGCGGTCATGGGTTCCTCCTGGGCTGAGGAGCTTCCGTCGAGTGCGATGCAATCGTGACAGTCAAACAGACCATCCCATGTCACGAATCTCATCGGCGAGCCTCCAGTTCGTCATCCAGTCACCGACGGACTGTTGGCGTCGATCGATCCGCTTGCTGGCCCCCTTTAGACCCGCAGTTAGCCGCCCAAGGCTGACAAGAGGCGTCGAGCGCGCGATCCGCGACCGTGATCCGCGGCAAAGAGTCTGTGCATGACTCCATGAGCAGATCGCAGGCCGTGGGTCGATCTCATGGACTCCGGTCACGTTCCGCCCGCCGCGCGGCAGAATCCCGGCATGCCCTCTACCGATCCAGCCGCCTCTCCCATGCGGATCCGCCTTTCCCCGGAGCGGCGCTCGGCCCTCGTCGGCGCGATCCAGCGGTACTTCTCGGAGGAGTTCGACGAGTCCCTCAGCGACTTCCGCGCCGAAGGGCTCCTGGACTTCCTCGTCGCTGAGCTCGGACCGCCGATCTACAACCAAGGCGTCCGCGACGCCTCGGCGTACGTGGCGGAGAAGCTGATCGACATCGAGGGCGAGGTCTACGAGCGGGAGCG
>DATBPR010000106.1:0-3831 GCA_036561285.1 Candidatus Limnocylindrales bacterium
AGACGGCCGCGATCCGCTTCCGCGGCGACCACCGCCGGCGCGACGCAGGCCGCGCGGACCGCCTGCTCGAGAGTCAGGCGCTCGTCCGGTCCGAAGGGTTCGCTGCCGGCCGGCCACGACCCGTCGATCCGGCTGACCGCCATCGACAGGCCGGGCCACGGATCGATCGGCTCGACGGGCGCGTCGGTGCCGAAGGCGACGACGGCGCCGCTGTCCAGGAGCGAGCGCATCGGATAGCCGCGCGTCTCGGCCCGGTCGCCCCAGAGCGTCCGCGCGATCGGCGCGTCCGCCCGGACGTGGATCGGCTGGATCGAAGCGGCAATCCCGGCCCGGCCGAACCGTGCCCGGTCGTCGGGATGGAGCAGTTGGACGTGCTCGAGCCGGGGCATCTGGGCCGTCCGCCCGGCGACCGCCTCGAGGGCGTCGAGGGTCAGCCGACAGGCCCGGTCGCCGATCGAGTGCACCTGGGTCGCGATCCCGGCCTCGGCCGCCCGGCGGCTGAACGACGCGACCTCCTCGGGTGGGGTCAGCCAGATCCCCCGTTCGGTGCCGGCGGGGAGCGACTTGCCCTCCTCTGGCTCGATCGGATCGAGCAGCGCGGCGGTCCGCGAGGCAAGCGTCCCATCGGCAAAGAGCTTGAGCCAGCCGAACCGGGCCCGGCCACCGACCGGGCCGAGCGGGTCGCCCGAATGCAGCCCGGCCTCGATGGCGGCGGCGAGTTGCTCGGACCGGATCGAGGCGTGGACGCGGAGCGGCAGCTCGTCGCGGTCGTCCAGTGCGCGGTACGCCGCGATCCCGAGCCCGAGGCCCTCCTGGAGCGACAGCCCGCCCGGGTCGTGGACCGCCACGACGCCCAGCCGGACGAGGTCACGTGCGAGGCGGACGATCGACGATTCGACCAGCTCCGCGGTGGGCGGCGGCGCCCGGTCGACCACGATTCGTGCCGCCGTCTCGTGCAGGACGCCCGTCGGCTCGCCGTCCGGGTCGCGGCGGATGATCCCGCCCGGCGGATCGGCCGTGTCCCGGTCGACACCGGCCACGGCCAGCGCCGCGCGGCTCGCCCAGAGCGCGTGGTGATCGTGGGCCCAGAGCGCCATGACCCGGCCCGGCGCGACCCGCTCGAGGTCGTCGGCGGTCGGCCAGACGCCCCAGCGGTCATTGTGCCAGCCATGCCCGCCGAGCCAGGCGTCGGGATCGGCGGCGGCGTGGGCGGCGGCGATGATCGCGAGACCGTCCTCGAGCGTGGCGCTGCCGGTGAGATCGATCCGGTCGAGCGACAGGCCGCCCTCGGCGAGGTGGAGGTGCGCGTCGGTCAGTCCCGGGATCGCGACCTCGTCCGGATCCAGCTCGATGCGGCGGGTGTGCGGATCGGCCCGGGTCTCCAGGTCCACGGCGGACCCGGCGAAGGCGATCCGGCCGTCCGTGATCCCGACGGCGTCGACCCAGCCGAAGCCCCGGTCGCCCGCGAGCGTCGCGACGCGGCCGCCGGTGACGAGGAGGTCGAGCGGCATCAGGTGGTCCTCCGGTCGGCCACGGGGTCCGACGTGGCGGTTGCGGCGGCCGGAGCCGGCCAGAACCGATCCGGGTCGTGGATCGGGGCCGGGTCGGCGAGGAGGGCCGCCAGCCCGTCGCGGTCCAGCCCGGCACCCAGCCCGATCGCCAGCGCGATCCGCGCCTTCGGGCCCGTCAGGTGACCGGCGACGAGCGCGCCGGCCCGCTGCCACGTTGCGCCGCCACCGGGGAAGGCGTAGCCGGTCCCGGCGGCGCCGGCCGGGCAACGCGTGACGAGGACCACCGGCAGGCGGTCGGCCATCGCGGCCTCCGCGGCGGCCAGCAGCGAGGGATCCGTGTTGCCTGCCCCGGTCGCCGCCACGACGAAGCCATCGGCGCCGGCCGCGTGCAGGGCCCGGATCGGCGTGCCGTCCGTGGCGACGGTGGCGATGACGAGGTGAACCCGCTCGGCGGCGCGTGACGCGTCCACCTGCCGTCGCGGTCCTCGCTCGCGGTCCAGCCGGACCAGCCCGTCGTCCACCCGGCCGAGTGACCCGACGTCGAGGCTCCGAAAGGTATCGAAGGCGGAGGCGTGGGTCTTCGTCACGTCGTCCGCGGGCTCGATCGAGCCGTCGAGGACGACGACCGCGCCGAGCGCCGCGCCGGCCGCATCGCGCGAAGCCGCGACCCGGACCGCGTCGGCCAGGTTCCGGGGGCCGTCGTAGCCGGGCTGGCTGGCCGAGCGCATCGCGCCGGTGACGACGACGGGTTTCGGACCGGCGTGGAGGAGGTCGAAGAAGAAGGCCGTCTCCTCGATCGCGTCGGTTCCCTGCACGACGACCGCGCCGTCGACGTCGTCACGGGCGAGCGCGTCGGCAACGGACCGCTGGATCGCGAACAGGGCTGGAAACCGGAAGTGGCTCGCGGGTGTCAGCCCGTGATCGATCGCGATGACGTCCGCGATCTCGCCGAGCTCCGGGACGGTCGCCAGCAGATCGGCGCCCGTGAGGGCCGGCACGTTGCCGCCGGCCACGGCGTCGTGACGCATGCTGATCGTGCCGCCGGTGAAGACGACCGCGACCCGTGACACCGGGCGGTCAGCCGGCCGGGCTGGGATCGCGATCGTCGTCGCGATCGGGGTCCGGGTCCGCCTCGGGCGCCGGCTCGCCCGGTGCGGCGCCGGACCCTTCCCGGCCTTCTGCCGCCGCGACGACCTGTGGCGGCACGTCGACCGCCGTGGGCCCGAGCCCGGTCGGGATCGCCTGGACGACACCGGCCCCGTCGACGTCGACGAGCTGCGGGTCGTCGCCCGCGACCTCGGCACCCAGCGCCTGGATGAACGGGTCGCCGTGCGCGCCGACGGCCGCCCGCGAGTCGCGTTCGACCGCTCGCAGCGGCCCCCGGAGATAGATCGACAGGACCCCGACGATCACGACGAAGCCCGCCACGATGACCATGACCGCCGTCGTGCCGACCAGGTCCGCGATCGGGCCGACGATGAGGATCGGCAGGAAGCTCGCCACCGAGACCAGCATGTTCAGGACGCCGAACACGCGGCCGCGGACGTCCTCCGGGAGGTCCTCCTGGAGCTGGGTCTGCGACGGGATGGCCACGCAGGCGTAGGCGATGCCGGCAAAGAATGCGACACCTACCACGATCGAGAGCAGCGAGGTCAGGAGCGACAGGTCCGGCAGGTTCGTGTTCGAGATCTGGCGGTCGAGGAAGGCGCTGATCCGGCCCGACAGCGCCATCAGGGCGAGGAGGATGCCGAGGGCGATCAGGCCGCCCTCGATGACCCGCCGGCGGGGGATCAGCCGGCCGTAGGCGTTGAGCAGCAGGATCCCCATCACGATCCCGGCGCCGAGCGGCAGGACGATGACGACGAAGTCCGCCGGGCTGAGCCCGAGGGTCTTGGCGGCAAAGGCCGGGCCGATGACCCCGAGCACGCCGACGAGGGAGGCCGCGATCGCCAGATAGCCCAGTGACCAGCGCACCTGGCGGTGGTCGCGGATGAAGCCGATCCCCTCGCGGAGCTGGACGACGACCTCGCCCATCGCCGACTCCGCCTCGCGGACGGAGCCCCTCGTCGACTCGGGACCCGCCTCGCTCGGTGGCGGCGGTGCCGCCGGCAGCGTCCAGCAGAAGGCCGCCGCCACGAAGTAGAGCACCGCGACGACAGCGATCAGGGCAGGCGCACCGGCGATCTTCACGATCAGCGGGCCGAGGAGGGTGAACCCCACGGCGAAGGCCGCGTTCAGCGTGAGCGTGAAGATCCCGTTCGCCGACATCAGCTGCCGCTTCGGGACGAGCTTCGGGATCATCGCGGCCTCGGCCGGCCCG
>DATBPR010000107.1:0-2770 GCA_036561285.1 Candidatus Limnocylindrales bacterium
TGCTTCAGGTGGCCGATGACCATCTCTCGATGGGCCGCGTCCGGATGGAGCGGGTTGGGGTAGTAGCCGAGGCCGGAGATCACCAGCCCGCGGTCGCGCATCTTCCCGGCGATGTCGTCGGCCTGGCCCCTCGAAAGGTTCACGACGTCGATATGCGACGTGCCGGCGTAGCGCCGGGCGTCGTCGCCCGCCGGCGGCCAGCAGGCGATCTCGATCGACTCGAAGCCATTGGCGGCCGTCCAGTCGGCGACCTCGTCGAGCGGCGTCGCAGGGAAGGGGGCGGTCAGCAGACCGAGCCTCATCGAGAACCCTCCGCGGAGACGGGAACCGGGTCGCCGCGACCGCCGGCCGGAGAGGAGGAGCCGGCCGGCGACGCGGGCGAGGTGGTGCGATCGACGTTCACCCAGCGGCCATCGCGGGCGCTGAGCGCGATCGCGTCGTTGACGAGCATCTCGTCGTGGCCGGCCGCGAAGTTCGCGTAGGGCGGGTTCGCGCTGGGACGGCCGGCGACGACGTCGGTGTAGATGGCCCGGAAGAGGGCGCCGAAGGTGTCCCCGAAGCCCTCGACGTGACCGCCGGGCAGGGCTGCCGCCGTCCGGCCGGCGGGTCCCATCAGGGCCGGGTTCCGGAGCAGGATCTCGTTGGGCACGTCGCGGTGGCCGAGCCAGAGATGGTCCGGCGTCTCGCTGTCCCAGGCGGCGGCCGCGTCGGACCCGTCGATCTCCCACTGGAGCGAGTTCTTCCGGCCGGCGCTGATCTGGGACACCGCGACCGATCCGCGGGCGCCGTTGCCGAAGCGGAGGAGGATCGTCGCGACGTCCTCGGTCCCCATCGGGCGCTCGACCGTCTCGGCCGAGCGGTCCGTCGAGAAGGTCTCGACCGGCCCGGTCGGCTCCTGCCGCGTCGAGACGAAGGTCGCCAGGTCCGCCATGACGGACACGACGGGCTGGCCCGTGACGAACGCCATGAGGTCGAGCCAGTGCGAGCCGATGTCGCCGACCGCGCGGAGCGCGCCACCCTTGTCGGGCTCGAGGCGCCAGTTCCAGTCCGTGTCGTGGAGCAGCCAGTCCTGGAAGTAGTGGCCGGTGACGAAGCGGACGGTGCCTAGCTCGCCGGCGGCGACTGCCTCGCGCAGGTGCTGATGGAGCGGGTAGAACCGGATGTTGAAGTTCACCGCGTTGACCAGGCCGCTGGCCTCCGCCTCCGCGACCAGCCCGGTCGACTCGGCCGCCGTCATCGCGAGCGGCTTCTCGCAGACGACGTGCTTGCCGGCGGCGAGGATCGCCGAGGCCTGCGGGACGTGCAGGTGGTTCGGCGAGGTGACGTGGACGACGCTCACGCTCGGGTCCGCGAGGATCTCATCGAGGGAGGAGTAAGCGTGGCGGACGTTCAGCGCGTCGGCCCGCGCTGCCCCGCGGTCCGGGGTGCTGCCGAGGACGCCGCGGAGGTCGACGCCGATCCGGCGGAGCTGCTCGACGTGGACCGTCCCGATGAATCCCGTGCCGATGACGGCGGCACCGATGTCGGCGAACCTGCTCATCCAGCTCCCTGACGGGGGTTGCCACGCGGCAACCGGTTGTCTAGACGATCTAGAGCGGCTCGACGCGAGGGCGACACAGGTGGGCGGCGTCGAGATGGCGACGGGGCGGGGCTGCCGGGCGCGCCGGCGACGATGCTTTGACTGTTCCACATCCTACTTTGGCGCGTCAAGTGCAAAAGTGAGGTTGTGGCGAGCCGAACGTGCGTATGATCCCGCCATGACCGGCCCGCTCCCCGACGAGGCCCTGGACGCGCTCGTGCTCGTTCTCGACGAGATCCGTCTCGGGCGATCGCAGTCGCGCTCGGAGCTGGTCGAGCGGACCGGGCTCGGGCGGGCGATCGTTGCCCAGCGCGTCGGCGAGCTGATCGAGCGCGGGCTCGTCATCGAGGGCGACCCGGGGCCGTCGACCGGCGGCCGGCCGGCGCGTCAGCTGTCGTTCCAGGCGGGTGCCGGCCACATCCTCGTCGCGGACCTCGGCGCGACGAGCATCGACGTGGCGATCATGACGCTCGACGGGCGGATCCTCGGGCATCGCGACGAGCCGGCGGAGATCGAGGCCGGGCCCGAGGTCGGGCTCGGGCGGGTCGAGGAGCTGTTCGACCAGCTGCTCGCGACGACCCACGGCGTCCCGGGCGCCCTGTGGGGGATCGGGATTGCCGTACCGGGCCCGGTGGAGTTCGCGACCGGCCGGCCCGTCTCGCCGCCGATCATGCCGGGCTGGGACCGTTACCCGATCCGGGAGCGGTTCGCCGCCCGGTTCGGCGCGCCGGTCTGGGTGGACAACGACGTCAACGTCCTCGCGCTCGGGGAGTGGCGGTCCGGGGTCGCGGCGGGCCACGACGACGTCGTCGTCGTGAAGATCGGGACCGGCATCGGCGCGGGGATCATCTCCGGCGGTCGGCTTCATCGCGGCGCGCAGGGGAGCGCCGGCGACGTCGGCCACATCCAGGTCGTCGACGATCCGGCCGTCATCTGCCGCTGCGGGAACATCGGCTGCCTGGAGGCACGTGCCGGCGGGGCCGCCCTCGGGCAGCTCGGCGAGGCGGCGGCCCGAGACGGGCGCAGCGCTCGACTCCGGACGGCGCTCGACCAGCGCGGGCGCGTCACAGCGGAGGATGTCGCGCGGGCTGCCTCGTCGGGGGATCCGGTCGCGGTCGCGATGCTCCAGGAGGCCGGCCGGCTCGTCGGCTCGATGCTCGCGAGCGTCGTGAACTTCTTCAACCCGTCGCT
>DATBPR010000108.1:0-4414 GCA_036561285.1 Candidatus Limnocylindrales bacterium
CCGACATGGACGGTCCCCGACGGCGTCTTGCTGTCGTTGACGACCTGCGGTCCGCTGACGCCGGCCGCGAGCTCGTCGGCCCAGTCCATGCGTCTTCTCCCCTGCCCCGGGTCGGGTGGTCGGTGCGCCCGGCCGCCGACCGCGGCACGTCCCTAGGCGATGCCGACGATCTTGTAGGTGAAGTCGCCCGCGGGCACCTTCACGAGGACCTTCTCGCCCTTCTTCTTGCCGAGGAGGGCCCGGCCGACCGGGCTCTCGTTGCTGATCCGACCCTCGGTCGGCTTCGCCTCGGTCGAGCCGACGATCGTGAACGACTCCTCGCCGTCGCCGCTCTCCACGGTGACCGTCGAGCCGATCTGGACGTGATCGGTCGAGTGGTTCTCGTCGATGATCGTCGCGTTCTTGATGAGCGCCTGGAGGGTCTGGATGCGGCCCTCGACGAACGCCTGCTCGTTCTTGGCGTCCTCGTACTCGGCGTTCTCCGAGAGGTCGCCGTGCTCCTTGGCGTCGTGAATCCGCGTGGCGACCTCGGGCCGCTTCACGGTGAGCATCACCTCGAGCTCGTCGCGGAGCTTGTCGAGGCCGTCCTTCGAGAGGTAAGTGGGTTTGCTGTTCATCCGGTCGGGCGCCTCTCGGGCGGGCGGTGGGGCGCGAGCGCCATCGCCGGTGGGTCAGATAAAGGAAAGAACTCCAGGCTGCGCACCAGTTCGCCGCGCCTGAAGTTCGACCGGCCGACAGGGTAGCGCGACGACCCCGGAGTGTCAAAGCGAGCGGCGCTTCGCAAGGGTCCCGAAGGCCGCGCTACCGCACGAAGTGGATGCTCTTGATGAGTCGGTCGGCGAGGGTCAGGGTCGCGCCCCCGCGAAAGATGGCGGCGTAGGCGATGATCGTGTCGGCGTCCGTCGGAATGATGTAGAGGCGACGAAGCCGAGTCGCCGGGTCGTCCTTCTGGTGGTACAGGTCGCACGGCCCGGCCTTGATGTCGAAGACGACGACCGATCGACCATCCACCATGACGGGCGGGCGCCGAACCGCGCGAGGACCGAACAGAGTCTTCGCCCACCTGGTCGTTTCCTCGGGTGTGACGGGCCAGGCGACGTGGCCGACATCGGCGGGCTCGCAGACATCGGTTGTCATCCCGGCGTGGTCCAGGAATTGCAGCCGCGCGGCGATCTCCGGAAATGACCGGAATGCCCCCGGACGCCGCCATTCGATGGTTATGTCGTTGCGGTCCGCGATCGAGTAGGCGATCGCCTCGCTGGTTCGCGGAGGCACGAAGGTGAACAGCATCCCGAAGCCCCTCGTGATCTCGGCGGTGCCATCCGGAGTTGGACCCACGAGGAGGGGGACCGGCCCCTCTGCCGGGCCGCTCGTGACGGAGGGCGTCGGAGCCGGAGATTGCGAGGATGACGGGCTGGCGGGCGGGCCCGATGAGGGCTCGAAGGTCGCGACCGCGAGCACTGACGGCCGCGGGGTCGGCGTGACCGGCAGCTGCGGCCTCGCGGCGATCGCCAGGCCGAAGAGCGTGGCCGCGACGACGGTTACGACCGCGGCGACCAGCAGCCAGCGGCGCATCGAAACCCGGGACGACCGGCGCGAGAGACCCACTCGGGCCGGTCCGACCGCCGCGTCGGTGATCGCGAGCGGGTCGAACGGCCGCAGCACCAGCTCGCTGGCCGCCAGCATCCGCCGGCGGAGGGCGAGCTCGAACGGATCCATGGATTCGAGGAGATCAGTCATCGCCGAGGTCCTTCCGGAGCCGCGCGATCGCACGCGAGAGACGCGACCGGACGCCCGGCGCCGACATGCCGATCGACCGGCCGATCTCGTCGGACGTCAGGCCGAGGACGTAGCGCATGGCGAGGATCTGGCGGTCATCGCCGGCGAGCCGATCGAGCGCCCGCATCAGGTCGATCGTCTCGTCCCGGCCGGCTCCGGTGGTGGAGGCGATCGGACCGCCCGCGACCAGGGCGATGTCGATCTCGCGGACGCGCGTCCGATCCCGACGCCGGAGCGGCTGTCGGGCCTCGTTCGCCGCGATCGTCGACAGCCAGGCCCGGAGATGCTCGGGCTCGCGGAGGCTCGCCAGCTTCCGCCACGCGATCGCCCAGGCGGCCTGGGTCGCGTCGTGGGCCAGGTCGGCGTCGCCGCCGACGAGATAGGCGATCCGGACCAGGTCGTCGTGGTGCTCCGCCACGATCCGGCCGAACGCGACGCGGTCGCCGGCCGCCGCCGACGCGATCAGCGCCGGCGAGAGAGCGAGCTCCGTCGCGACTTCCATGCCCTAGAGATGCCGCGGAGCGACCAACTGATGCATCCCTGCGTGCGGCGGGGGCCTTCGACTGGCGCCAGGCGTCCGATTAGCCGGCGAGCTCCCGCAGGCGTGCCGCCGTTCGCTTCAGGCCCGGGCGGTCCGGACAGGCGACGAAGACGGTGTCGTCGCCCGCGATCGAGCCCGCGACCTCGGGCCAGCGGGCGCGGTCGAGCGCGGCGGCGATCGCATGCGCCGACCCGGGCAGTGTCTTCACGACGAGCAGCTGGCCCGCCTCGCGGACCTCGACCGGCAGCTGGCGGAGCAGCGCCCGGAGCCGGTCCTCGCCGGACGTCTCGGCCTCGATGAGCCGGGTCGGGAGCGCGTAGGCCTGGGTCCCGTTCCGTGGCGCCTTGACGAGGCCGAGCTCGGCGACGTCCCGCGAGACGGTCGCCTGGGTCGTCTGGAAGCCGCGCTCGCGAAGCGCCGACGCGAGCTCCTGCTGCGTCCGGATGGGCCGGGCGACGATCACGTCGCGGATCGCCCGCTGCCGGTGCTGCTTCATCACCTCCATCGGGCGGAGGGTAGCGCGCCGGTCCCGGCCGATGGCCCGGTGATCACCCCAGCCAGACGACCAGGACGATGACTGCGAGGGCGATCCGGTAGGCGACGAAGAGATCCGTCGAATGCGTCCGCAGGTAGCGGATCAGGAACGAGATCGCGATCACGCCGAAGAGGAACGAGGCGGCCAGGCCGACGACGAGCGGCGCGATCTCGACCGGCGGGCCCTGGCCGCGAACGGCCTGGAGCACCTCGTACGCGGCGGCCGCGGCCGTGACGGGCGTGGCCATCAGGAACGAGAACCGGGCCGCCTCGTCGCGCCGGAGGCCCGCGAACAGGCCGGCGGAGATCGAGATCCCGGACCGGCTGATCCCCGGGATCAGGGCGAGGGCCTGCGCGGCGCCGATCCCGAACGCGGTCACGGGCGGCAGGTCGAGGGCCAGCTTCGAGCGCGAGCCCGCCCGCTCGGCAATGAACAGGATCACGCCGCCGACGACGAGCATCACCGCGACGAGGCCGATCTGCTCGCGGAGCAGGTCCTCGAGATCGTGCAGGAGGAACCCCACGATCAGGGCCGGGACGGTCGCGACCGCGAGCAGCATCGCCAGGCGCCGGTCAGGGTCGCCCTCCAGCGACCGAGCCCGGAGCGTCGCGAAGAACGCCGGCACGATCCGGAGCCAGTCGGCCGAGAAGTAGAGAAGCAATGCGGCCAGCGTCCCGATGTGGAGGATGACGCTGAACTCGAGCGAGGTCAGGAACGGATCCTCGATCCCGAGCAGGTACGGGACGATGATCAGGTGCCCGGACGACGACACGGGCAGGAACTCGGTGAGTCCCTGCACCGTGCCCATGATGAACGCGGCGAGCAGTGGATCCACGTCCGTCCGCCTCAGGCCGCGACCGGAGCCGTCTTGAGCCCTACCGGATGAACAGGGGGGCGAGGACGAGGGTGATGGTCGCCAGCAGCTTCACGAGGACGTGGAGCGAGGGGCCGGCGGTGTCCTTGAAGGGGTCGCCGACCGTATCGCCGACGACGGCCGCGGCGTGGGCATCTGTCTTCTTGCCGAGGACGTTGCCGTTGTCGTCCTTGAGGTTGCCCGACTCGATGTACTTCTTTGCGTTGTCCCACGCGCCGCCGCCGTTGTTCAGGACGGTGGCGAGCAGGACGCCCGAGATCGTGCCGACCATCAGCATCCCGGCGACCGCCTCATAGCCGAGGAGGAGGCCGATGACGATCGGCGTCCCGACCGCGACGACGCCCGGCAGGACCATCTGGCGGAGCGCCGCGCGGGTCGTGATGTCGACGACGCGCGCGTAGTCGGGCCGCTGGCTGTAGTCCATGATCCCGGGCATCTCCCGGAACTGGCGGCGGACCTCGACGATGATCGCCTGGGCCGTCGTGCCGACGGCGCGGATCGCGAGCGAGCTGAAGAAGTAGACGAGCATCGCGGCCAGGAGCGCCGCGACGAAGACGGTCACGTTGGCCAGGTTGACCGAGGTCATCAGGGGCTGGCCGCGGCTCGCGAGGATCAGGTTGACCTTGTCGATGTAGGCGCTGAAGAGGAGGAACGCGGCGAGCGATGCCGAGGCGATCGCGTAGCC
>DATBPR010000109.1:0-3422 GCA_036561285.1 Candidatus Limnocylindrales bacterium
CGTCCGGCATCGCGGGCGAGGCGGCGCGCCTTGCCCCCGGGGCGGAGGCGGAGCCGCTGTTCCAGATCAACCTGTTCCAGGTCCTCATCGCCGCGACCAACTTCGTGGTCTTCCTGGCGATTATCTGGACGTTCGCGTTCAAGCCGGTCCAGCGGATGCTGGCCGAGCGCAAGGAGCGGATCGAGGAGGGGCTGCGCGACGCCGAGCAGGCGCGCAAGGACCGCGAATCCGCCGAGGCCGAGCGCCTGGCGGCGATCCAGGAGGCGCGCCGCGAGGCGAACGACATCCTGGCCCGCGCCCAGAAGGTCGCCGACGAGTCGCGTGAGCGCGATCTCGCCGCGACCCGCGAGGAGCTCGAGCGGCTGCGGACGCGGGCGACAGCGGACATCGAGTCCGAGAAGCAGCGCGCGATCGGCGAGCTGCGGGCCGAGGTCGCGGACCTCGCGCTCCAGGCGGCGAGCCGCGTGGTGGGCGAATCGATGACCGACGACCGGCAGCGGCGCCTCGTCGAGCAGTTCCTCGCCGAGGCCGGCACCGGCACCGCGGATCGCGGCGGCTGATGGCGAAGCGCGACAGCGCCCCGCGGCGCTACGCCGAGGCCGCCTTCGAGATCGGGACCCGCGACGGGACGATCGAGACGTGGCGGCGCGACCTCGACGGCGCGGCGGGAGAGCTCGAGGGCTCGGAGCTGGCGGCGATCCTCGCCAACCCGTCCCTGCCCCTCGAGCAGCGGACGAACGTGGCCCAGCAGGTGTTCGCCGGCCTGTCGACCCCCGCCCGGAACCTCGTCCTCGTCATGGTCCGGCGCGGCCGGATCGAGCAGCTGCCGCGGGTGGCCGCGGAGTTCCGCCGCCTCGACGATCGCCGCCAGGGGATCACCCTGGCGACCGCCACGAGCGCCGTCGCCCTGACCGATCCGGAGGTCCGGGCCCTGACGGCCCGCCTCGAGCAGATGACGGGCGGACGGATCGCCCTCCAGACCGACGTCGACGAGAGCCTGATCGGCGGGCTCGTCGTGCGCGTCGGCGACCGACTGATCGACGGGAGCGTCCGGGGCCGCCTCGAGCGGCTGCGGAACCAGCTCGCCGCGGGCGCCCTGTAGGAGACCCTGTCCCATGGCCATTCGTTCCGACGAGATCACCAGCATCATCAAGTCGTCGATCGACTCGTTCGACGCGGCGACCGAGACGCGCAGCGTCGGAACCGTCGTCGAGGTCGGTGACGGGATCGCCCAGATCTTCGGGCTCGACGACGCCCTCGCATCCGAGATGCTCGAGTTCCCGGGCGGGGTGATGGGCATGGCCCTGAACCTCGAGGAGGAGACCGTCGGCGCGGTCATCCTCGGCGACTCGCGGGCGATCAAGGAAGGCGACACCGTCAAGACCACCGGCCGCGTCGTCGAGGTCCCCGTCGGCCAGGCGCTCCTCGGCCGCGTCGTCGACCCCCTCGGCCGGCCGCTCGACGACAAGGGCCCGATCGCGTCCACGAAGACCCGCCCCGTCGAGCGGATCGCCCCGGGCGTCATCGTCCGGAAGGGCGTCGACACGCCGGTCCAGACCGGGATCAAGGCCATCGACGCGCTCATCCCGGTCGGCCGCGGCCAGCGCGAGCTGATCATCGGCGACCGCCAGACCGGCAAGACCGCGATCGCGATCGACACGATCATCAACCAGACTGGCAAGGGCCTCGTCTGCATCTACGTCGCGATCGGCCAGAAGCTCTCGACCATCGCCCAGACGGTCGCCGTCCTCGAGCAGCACGGCGCGATGGCCCACACGATCGTCGTCGCGGCCGGCGCCGAGGACCCGGCCCCGGTCCAGTACCTCGCCCCGTATGCCGGCGTGGCGATGGGCGAGGAGATCATGGAGGTCGGCGTCGAGGTCGAGGGCCAGGGCCTCGTGAAGGACGCCCTGTGCGTCTACGACGACCTGAGCAAGCACGCCTGGGCCTACCGCGAGATGGCCCTCCTCCTGCGCCGCCCGCCGGGCCGCGAGGCGTACCCGGGCGACGTCTTCTACCTCCACAGCCGGCTGCTCGAGCGGGCGGCTCGCATGAACGACGACAACGGCGGGGGCTCCCTCACCGCCCTGCCGATCATCGAGACGCAGGCAGGCGACGTGTCGGCCTACATTCCAACGAACGTGATCTCGATCACGGACGGCCAGATCTTCCTCGAGACCGACCTGTTCAACGCCGGCCAGCGGCCGGCCCTGAACATCGGCATCTCGGTGTCGCGCGTCGGGTCCGCCGCCCAGACCAAGGCGATGAAGCGGGTCGCGGCGCCGCTCAAGCTCGATCTCGCCCAGTACCGCTCCCTCGCGGCGTTCGCCCAGTTCGCGTCGGATCTCGACAAGGCGACCCGCGACCAGCTGACCCGTGGCGAGAAGCTCTCGGAGATCACGAAGCAGCCGCAGTACCAGCCGATCGCGGTCGAGAAGCAGGTCGCGATCCTGTACGCCGCCACGAAGGGCAAGCTCGACGACATCCCGACGCCGCGCGTCAAGGAGTTCGAGTCCGGCTTCTACCGGTTCCTCGAGACCGAGCACCCGAACATCCTCCAGGAGCTCGGCGAGACGAAGAACCTGACCGACGAGCTGGCGTCCCAGCTCGACACGGCGATCGACGCCTTCCGCCAGAGCTTCAACGCCTAGATGGCCAGCCCGCGGGACATCCGGCGACGGATCCAGTCGTCCCGGAACATCAAGCAGATCACCCGCGCGATGCAGTTCGTCGCTGCGTCCAAGCTCAAGCGCGCCCAGGAGGCGACCCTCGCGAGCCGGCCCTACGCCGACAAGCTCGACGAGGTCCTCGCGGACCTGTCCACCGTCCTGACCGGCGAGGATCACCCGCTCCTCCAGAAGCGCGAGGGCGGGAAGCGGCTGATCATCGTCGTGACGACGGATCGCGGCCTCGCCGGCGCCCTGAACACGAACACGATCCGCTACGCCGCCCAGCAGATCAGCGAGACGAGCGGCGACCTGACGGTCGTGACCGTCGGCCGCAAGGGCCGCGACGCGATGCGCCGCGCCCGGGTCCCGCTCGAGGCCCATTTCGACGGCTTCCGCGAGCGGCCGACGTTCGCCGACGTCCTGCCCCTCGCCCGGCTCGTCACGGACGGCTTCCTCGACGGCACCTTCGGCCGCGTCGACCTCGTCTACAGCCGGTTCGTGTCGACGCTCGTCCAGCGGCCGACCGTCGTCGCGCTCCTCCCGATCGAGCCGAGTGCCGACACGGAGGGCATCCCCGGCAACCAGTTCATCTTCGAGCCCAGCCCCGGTGCCGTGCTCGAGCAGCTTCTCCCGCGCTATGTCGCGACGCGCCTCTTCCAGGCCGCGCTCGAGACGACCGCCAGCTTCTTCTCGAGCCAGATGGTCGCGATGAAGAATGCGACCGAGAACGCCGAGGAGCTGATCGAGGACCTG
>DATBPR010000110.1:0-2708 GCA_036561285.1 Candidatus Limnocylindrales bacterium
GGTTCCATCCACGTTGACGACGAACGTGTTGCTTGAGCCGTCAGGGGCATACCGATTGAACGCGACCGTCCTGCCGTCCGGCGATAGCTCTGGCTTCACGTCATCGAAGTTGGACGCGACCAGTTGGCGCACATTCGAGCCATCGGCTCGCTCGATGTAGATCTGCTGGTGACTCCCGACAGCACGATCGTCATAGAAGACGATCTGCCCCGCGATGACCGCTGGCGAACGCGCCGGCGTCATTGAAGGGAAGGCGGCTCCCGAAGGGGTCGACGTGGCAGCCGTGGGCGGGGACGCTGTCGTCGGAGATTGCGATGGGCTCGCTCCCGGGGTCGCCACGGCCTCGGAACATGCCGCCACGAGGATGAGGGCGAGCGTCGAGCAGGCCATGCGCAAAATGTTCTGTCGCATCAAGGTCTTCCTCCATCAGCGTGCGAAAACGAGGCTTTCGACGACAGGCGTTGCCGCAGCGATGAGCCCGTCGCGGTCAACACCGTCGACGTCATCGATCACGACCATGACCGTGTCCCCCGAGGGGGTGTCGAGCAGGTAGACGACGGCGCTCTCAGGCCCGACGATTCCGAAACCGAACGAGGCTGCCGGGTCGTCGCTGATGAAGAGGCTCTCGCACCTGGGTTCGCCGTGGTCGGTCGTGCAATGGTCCGGACTCGTCCGCGGCCCGGCAGGGACAGAGATCGTGAGTCGGTACCCGGTTGTCCCGCCGACGCTCACGGGTGTCAGGCCCGAGGCGTCCAGGTCAACATGGCCGTTGAGCCACTGAGCGAGGTCGCCCGCCGTCTTGCCGACTCCACCCACCGGAGTCGCGGAGACGGGCGATTCGGCCACCGGTCGCCGGAACATCGAGATCCCGTCGTGGAAGATCGTCCCGTCCGGGTACCGGTACATGCCGCCGGCCAGGTACGAGAGGTCGACCTCTCCGCGAGTGTCCAGCGTGTTGCTCCATCCAATGGGAACCACGTATCCGACCGTCGGCAGGAACGAATGGGTCTCGAACGCCCCCGCCGGAAGAGGCCCGAGGCACGACCCGCTACGCGGCGAACACGCGTATGGCGCCAGCGACGTCAGCGACGGCCGGGGTGTCGACTGGGCGAATCCCGAGCCGACGCTGGGCCCCGACCCTTGGTCCAGGAGTAATCCCAGGGCCAGGGTGGTGACGACGAGGGCCAGGATGCATGCGGCCACGATCCGGGTCCTCGTGCTGACCGTCGCTGGCCGAAGTCCAAGCCGGATTGCCCGGACCCGTCCGATCTGGCGGGTCGTCGCGACCCGCTCGCGCGTGGCATGGATGAGTCGCTCGGGAGCGCGAGCCTCGGCCTCGTCGGTGAGCCAGAGTGCCACTCGCCTTTCGGGATCGAGACGTTCGTTCACGCGGATACCTTGCCGGTCGGGTCCTGGCGCGCGTCGGCTTCGAGCGTCGCGCGCAGGGCAGCGTTGGCATAGTGGAGTCGCGACTTCGCCGTCCCAGGCGGGATCCCCACGCTACGAGCCACCTCGGCCACGGACATCCCGAGGTAGTGGTGGAGGACAAGGACCGTCCGATGTTCGAGCGATAGCACCCGGAATGCGCGTTGGATCTCGTCGCGGTCCGCGAGCGAACCTGATGCGTCGGCGACGCTGGGCTCGAGGCGTACGACCCGCAGGTTGGCTTCGAACCGCCGCCGCTTGCGGAATTCCTCCGTTACCGAGTTCAGCAACAGGCGACGCAGCCAGGGATCGAAGCGCTCGACGTCGCGCAGGCTCGGTAGGTCGCGCCAGCACCGAACCAGGGATTCCTGAACGGCGTCCTCGGCGATGTCGGCGTCCTGAGCGACCAGGCGGGCGATCGAGTACAGGCGATCGATCCCCTCGAGCATGAGGACATCGAACGCCTCTCGATCCCCGCCTCGTGCCCGCTCGATCAGGTCCGCTCGCACGTCATCCTCGTGGCCTGGCCGCCATGGCTCTCATACCCTACGGCGGGCCGAACGTGCGATTGGTTCAATCTCCCGACCAGGGACGACCGCGTGGGGCGATGCGGCGGCGCGCGCGGGAACGCGTGCCAGTCACAGGGGCGCCGCCGTTCGTCCGGGCGCGGATCGGCCCAGTGCGCTGGTGGGAACGAAACGGGAGATGGAGCCGACACTCGGATTTGAACCGAGGACCTGCTGTTTACGAAACAGCTGCTCTACCGCTGAGCTATGTCGGCGCGAGGGCGAGTATAGGCGATGCTCCCAGACCCTCCCGCCGCGAAGCTACGGTCCGAAGCGCTCCAGCAGGAGACCGTGGCGCAGGCCTCGATCGCTGACGGTCAGGGCGGACTGGCCCAGCGCCGCCATCACCGTGCGCACGATGCAGGCGCCGGCCAGGATCACGTCGGCCCGCTTGGGCTGGAGGCCGACGATCTCGCGCCGGCCCGCGATGTCGCGCGACCGGAACAGCTCGATCTGGCGGTCGATCTCGGCTCGGCTGAGGACGCTGCCCTGGACGACGTCCGGGTCGTAGACCGCCAGGCTGTGCATGATCGCGGTGAGGTTGGTGATCGCTCCGCCCATTCCCACCAGGGCGTCGCCCCGCGGGTCGTCATGGAGACGCTCGGCCACAGCCAGATCAGCGTGACGATGAACACGTACAGCCACGTCATCCCCGCGCTCGGGCGTGCGGCCGCAGATCAGATGGACGTGCTCCTCGCGCCTCGCTCGGGCGACGTC
>DATBPR010000111.1:0-2785 GCA_036561285.1 Candidatus Limnocylindrales bacterium
ATCGACTTCGTCCGCGGCGACCTGACCGACCTCGCCGCGCTCGAGCGCGCGCTGGCCGAGCACGAGGTCACGCACGTCGTCCATCTCGCCGCGCTCCAGGTCCCGTTCTGCCGGGCCGATCCGCCGCTCGGCGCGGCGGTGAACGTCGTCGGGACGGTCAACGTCTTCGAGGCCGTGAAGCGGCGGGGCCTCGGGTCGGCGCCGGTCGTCTACACGAGCTCGATCGGGGCGTTCGGGGCCGACGACGAGGATCCGGCCACGCACCGGCTGGAGGAATCGACGGAGGGCCACCCGACGACCCACTACGGCGTCTACAAGAAGGCGAACGAGGGGACGGCCCGGATCTACGCCCTCGACGACGGGATCCCGAGCATCGGACTCCGGCCGATGACGGTGTACGGCGTCGGCCGCGACCAGGGGATGACGAGCACGCCGACGACCGCGATCGCGGCGGCGGTGCTCGGCCGGCCCTACGAGATCAGCTTCTCGGGGACCACGCTCTACCAGTACGCCGAGGACGTCGCGGCGACGCTCCTCGCGGCGAGCCGGAGCGGGCTGTCGGGCGCGAGCGTGTTCAACCTCGGCGGAAGCTCGGTCGACATCGCGGCCTGGATCAAGGCCATCGAGGAGGTGGTGCCGGAGGCGGCCGGGACGATCACCGCGGCCTCGAACCACCTGCCGTTCCCCTCGGAGATCGCCCACGACGCGCTCGCCGCGGTTGGACCCGTCCCGGTGACCCAGTACCGCGACGGGATCGCGGCGACGGTCGGGATCCTGCGCGGGCTGCAGGCGGACGGCCGCCTCGTCGGGACGCAGCAGGGCCTGCCTGCCGAGGCGCCGAGCCCGGCCTAGCCGACCGCGACCTGGCCGCCCGCCCAGGCGACCGCGATCTCGGCCGACGCGTACCTGACCAACCGGTCATCCACAGACCGTTGGGGCACGCCCCGAACCCAATCGGCCCGGACCGGCCTTGAACGTTAGCCCTCGGCGGCTACCACAGCTCCAGTCCGGGTCCGAAACCCTCCTCCGATCAGTCCCAAGAGTCCACCCATGACTGGATGGCCATGTCGAGGGGTCCGGGTCGCCGCTCAGGTGATTGCAGCCTCGGTGGCGGCGCCGAGCACGACGACCTCCAACGGCTCCGCGCGTCCCTTCACGGTGAGCTCCCGGCGCTCCGCGTTGCCCTCCCGTCCGGCCGCCCGCCAGGCGGTTGTCGTCACGAGCAGCTCGCCGGCGCCGGCATCCGATCCGAGCCGCGCGGCCACGTTGACCGTGTCACCCAGGGCCGTGAAGTCGAGCTTCTCGTCGGAACCGACGGTCCCGACGAATGCCGGACCCGTCTGGACGCCGGCACCCACCCGGACCCCGCCCGCAACGAGCTGGGG
The DNA here is from genome assembly GCA_036561285.1 of Candidatus Limnocylindrales bacterium. GTDB lineage: Bacteria > Chloroflexota > Limnocylindria > Limnocylindrales > CSP1-4 > CF-46. The sequence continues at coordinate 1,386 of DATBPR010000111.1, forward strand.
ATCGACGACCGCGCGGAGCAGCGCCTCGCCGGCCTCGACGGCGCGCCGGGCATGCATCGGACCGCTCATCACCGGGATGAACAGGGCCATGATTCCATCGCCCAGGAACTTGTCGATGATCCCGTCGCTCTGATCGATCGCCTTCGCCGCCCGGAGATAGAACTGCTGGACGAGCCGGCGGAACTCCACCGCGCTCGTCCGCTCCGCGATCCCGGTCGACCCGCGGATGTCGGCGAACAGAACGCTGATCTCGATCTCGGCGCCGCCCGGGTGCTTCCGGATCTGGCCGAAGCACGCGTTGCACAGCAGCGGGTTGGACATGGACGGACCGTGCATGGCGGCCTTCGTGATCAGCGCGCCGGGGCCATGGAACGGGGCGGCGCACAGCTTGCACCGCGGCGCGGACGGAACGTGACCCCACATCCAGCGGAGTCGGGGCAGCCCCCGGTCCTCGCCCGTGAGGACCCTGCGCCAGACGTCGTCCGTCTGTTGTTCGGCGCGATCGGCGGGTTCGGAGGCCGCGGCCGCCTGCTCGGCCGGTTCGGACGCGGTCGAACGCGGGGCTTCGTCCATCAGGCCGGACGGTACGCCTCCGGCGGACGTGCGTCATGTGAACCGGATGACCGTCGCGCCGTCGACGCCGCCAGGTGGCTCAGCCCGCGGGGACCGCCTCCGACGGATCCGTGACCGTGGTCGGCAGCTCCTCGAGGAGGGGATCCGTCCAGGTCCACGCCGCGCCGTAGCGCGCGCCGACCGCGCCGTGTCGCGCCGCCTCGACCCGGAGCGGCAGCCCGAAGATCCCGATGAACCCGACCGCCGCCGCGTGGTCGAACGCGTCGCCCTGGTCATACGTCGCCAGGTTCTTGTCGTAGAGCGACAGCGGCGAGCGCCGGCCGGTCACGATCGCGTTGCCGTGGTCCAGCCGGACGCGGACCTCGCCGCTCACGACGCGCTGGGACGACGCCACGTACCCGCGGAGGTCGCGGTGGAGGGCCGAGAACCACAGCCCGTCGTAGGTCAGCTGGGCCAGCTCGTTCGCGACGAGGCGGTTGAACCGGAGCGTGTCCTTCGTCAAGGTCAGGCCCTCGAGCGCCCGGTGGGCGTCGTGGAGGATCGTCGCCGCGGGCGTCTCGTAGATCTCCCGGCTCTTGATCCCGACGAGGCGGTCCTCGACGTGGTCGATCCGGCCGACGCCGTGGGCGCCCCCGAACTCGTGGAGCCGCTGGACGAGGTCGACCGGGTCGAGCCGCTCGCCATCGATCGCGACCGGGATCCCGCCCTCGAACTCGATGACGATCTCGACCGGGTCCGGCGCGGCCGACGGCGCGACCGTCCACTCGTAGGCGTCGTCGGGCGGGGTGATCCACGGGTCCTCGAGGATGCCCGTCTCGCACGACCGG
>DATBPR010000112.1:0-2412 GCA_036561285.1 Candidatus Limnocylindrales bacterium
CCTGCGGGATCGTTTCGCCGCTGGTCGGATCGGGCTCCGCGAGCCGTCTCACCCCACGTCCCGCCAGCCCGACGGGCTTTCCGATGGGCTACTACGAATACCTCCCGCCGAGCTACCACGCGAGCGGGGCGAAGAGCCCGCTGCTCCTGGCGTTCAACGGCTACGGCGAAAGCGGCGACGGGTCGCCGGAGCAGCTGCCGAACCTCCTGAACACCGGCATCCCGCGGTTCATCAATATCGGCGGCTGGCCGGCCGACCGGCCGCTCGTCGTGCTCGCTATGCAGCACCACGAGGAACCACCCGGCTTCGACTTCTCGCCCTGCGACGGTCAGCCCTGGGGCGGCTCGTGCGGCATGCAGATCCAGCACCAGAACGGCAACGTGCAGCCGGCATTCTGCACGACGCCCGACGAGGTCCACGACTTCATCGCCTACGCGGTCGCCCATTACAACGTCGACCCGAAGCGCGTGTACGTCACCGGGCTGTCGTGCGGCGCATACGGCGTCTGGGAGTACCTCGCGAAGTACCACGGATCGTTGCAGGTGGCCGCCGCCGTGCCGATCGCGGGGGACGCCCGGCCGGCGTGGTCGCCGAATTACTGCGGCCTCGGTTCGACGCCCCTTTGGACCTTCAACGGCGCGCTCGACGATGTGGTGAATCCGCTCGGCAGCACCGTGGCCATGGATGCGCTCGCCGGCTGTGGCGTCCCGGCCGCCCGGCGAATGGAGACGACCTATCCCGACCTGTTCCACGACGGCTGGGACCAGGCCTACAGCGGGTCGCGCGGCCAGGACATCTATTCGTGGATGCTCGGGTTCAGCCTGCCGTGACCTTCGTCAGGGCTTCGGGCGCTCCCGGACGACCTTCGTCGGGTCCTTCTCCAGCTCGATGCCCTTGAACGCCGCCTGACGGACGAGGCCGTCTCCGGTCCAGCCGGCGAACTCGGCGCGGATCACGAGCTCCGGGCTGAGCCAGCGGGCGTCGCGAGCGGCCGGCCGCGGCACCGGCGCGGCGAACGGCGAGGTCTCGGACGCGAGCGGCGCAACGGCCGCCAGGAGCTCGGCCCGGTTGGCGTCCGTGAAGCCCGCCCCGATCTTGCCGGCATAGTGCAGCGCGCCGCCGTCGTACACGCCCACCAGCAGCGCGCCCAGGTCCACGGCCTTGCCGGTTCCGGGCGCCCAGCCGCCGACGACCAGCTCCTGCTCCGGTCGGATCTTCACCTTCTGCCAGCGATCGCTGCGCTTGCCGGGCAGGTAGGGCGATCGACGGTCCTTGGCCATGATCCCCTCGAGGCCGCGGACCCGGGCCGCCTCGAAGAACGCGATGCCGCCACCCTCGATGTGCTCGCTCCGGCGGACCCGTCGATCCGTCCGGAGGACGCTCGCCAGGAGTCGCCGGCGCTCCTCGAGCGGCTCGTCGACGAGCGACCGGCCATCGAGATGGAGGAGGTCGAAGACCTCGTAGACGAACGGGGTCGGCTCGGCGGCCGCACCCCTCCCCTTGATCCGCGCCTGGAGCAGCGCGAAATCGGGCTCGCCGTGTTCGTCAAGGGCGATCACCTCGCCGTCGACGATCGCCTGCCTGGCCGCGATCCAGGAGGGTCCGTCGAGGAACGCCCCGAAATAGCGCGCTGCGTCCTGCTCGCCGCGCGTCCAGAGCCGAACGGTGCCCTTGTCCACGACCGCCTCGACCCGGAAGCCGTCCCACTTGACCTCGAACAGCCAGTCCGGGTCGTCGAACGGCGCGGCGACGAGCGTGGCGAGCATCGGCGGGATGAACGTGGGCTTCGCCATCCGTCCGAGTATCCATCGCCACCCGCGGTTGCGCCTCGTAGGATGCGGCGATGGCCTTCGACGTCGCCGCCAGCTCGTACGACCGATTCATGGGTGCCTGGTCCGGACCGCTGGCCGCCCCGTTCGCCGACGTCGCGGACGTCCGGCCGGAGCTGCGAGCGCTCGACGTCGGGTGCGGGCCCGGCAGCCTGACCACGGAGCTCGTCCGGCGGCTGGGCCCGGACCGGGTGGCGGCCGTCGACCCGTCCGAGACCTTCGTCGAGGCGGCCCGTGCCCGGCATCCGGGCGTCGACGTCCGCCTGGCGTCCGCCGAGTCCCTTCCCTGGCCGGATGGGTCCTTCGACGTCGCCCTCGCGCAGCTCGTCGTCCACTTCATGACCGATCCGGTCGCCGGCCTCCGGGAGATGGCCCGGGTGACGCGTCCGGGTGGGGCGGTCGCCGCGTGCGTCTGGGACTTCGGCACGGGCCGGGCGCCGCTCAGCCTGTTCTGGCGGGCCGTCTTCGAGCTGGATCCGAGCGCCCACGACGAGTCGGGTCTCGCGGGCGCCCGCGGCGGTGACCTGGCCCGCCTGTTCGAGGCCGCCGGCCTGCCCCACATCGTCGGGACGGAGCTCGAGGT
>DATBPR010000113.1:0-7809 GCA_036561285.1 Candidatus Limnocylindrales bacterium
AGGCTGTCGTGGCCGACGCGCTCGCGCCGCTCCTCGGGAGCCGCGACGAGACGGGCGACTTCATCTTCCCGCTGCCGCCCTCGTCGACGATCGACACGCTCCTGCTCGGCTGCACCCACTACCCGCTGCTCCGGGCGGTCATCGCCGGCATCGCGGGGGAGGGCGTGGCCATCGTGGACTCGGCGACCGCCACGGCCTCCGCGCTCGTCGAGCTGCTGGCGATCAACGGGCTCGAGGCGCCCGGCAGCGGCGACGATCGCGGGTCCGACGGCTCGACGCCCGCGCCGGCGCCGGCGACCCATCGCCAGCTGACCACCGGCGATGTCGACGCGTTCCGGACGGTCGCGGAGCGGATCTTCGGCGAGGCGTTCCCGGACATCGAGTCGATCGAGGTCGCGGCCGCCGCCCGATGAGCCGCCCGGCGGGCCCGCGTTGGGGCGAGGTGGCGACGACCGGCCCGGACATGCCACGATGTCGGTCATGACACAGGACACGCGCCGCTCCGGGACGAACCGCCTGCCTGCCGCGCCGAACCGGACCGGCTCAGGTCGCCCGGCCTGGCGCGACGACCGCGTCTGGCAGGCGGGGTTCCTCGTCGGCTCGGCGATCGGGGCGGCGGCGACCGTCCTCGGCCGGCGTGCCGAGCACGTGGCGCGCCAGGGCCTCGTCGACTGGCCGGGCGCGGAGCGCGTCGCGATCGGCCGGCTGCGGGCCACGCCGGGCACCCTCACGCCCGCCGAGCTCCGGGCGACCGAGGCGTCGTATGCCGCCGCGATGGATCGGATCGTCCCGAGGCTGTCAGCCGCGCTCGGGACCGAGCTGCCGGGCGTCGTCGAGCGCAGCGCCGTCGTCGACCGGGCCGGCTGGGTCCACGCCAACGTCGCGACCTTCGCCCAGCTCATCGGACAGCTGGAGACGGAGCTGCTGGACCAGGTGGTCCCGCCCGGCGGCGGCCTCGCCAAGGCGACGATGGCTCTCGCCAATCGCTGGGTCACGACCCGCCAGCTCGGCTTCCTCCTCGGCTTCATGGGCTCGAAGGTCCTCGGCCAGTACGACCTCGCCCTGCTGACCGCCGAGGCGCAGCCGGGCAAGCTCCTGTTCGTCGAGGAGAACATCCGCCAGACCGCGAAGCTCCTCGACGTCCCGCTGGAGCCGTTCCGGATGTGGATCGCCCTCCACGAGACGACCCATGCCTTCGAGTTCGAGGCCCATCCCTGGCTCCGTCCGTATCTCGCGGAGCGCCTCGAGCGCCAGCTTCGGCTGTTCGGACGGGAGGCCAGCGGGCTCGGGCGGGAGGCGGTCCGCAGCCTCGGCCGGGCGATCCGCGGCGACAACGACGGCGCCGAGCACTGGATGGAGCGGCTGATGACCGAGGAGCAGCGCCGGCTGTTCCGGGAGACCCAGGCCGTGATGAGCCTGCTCGAGGGGTTCAGCGACTACGTGATGGATGAGGTGGGCCGGGATCTCGTCCCGGATGTGGAGCGGATCAGCGCGAAGTTCCACGAACGGCGCCAGGCGAAGAAGTCCCCGTTCGAGCGGGCGGTCATGCGCCTCACCGGGATGGACGTGAAGATGGAGCAGTACCGCAAGGGCGAGCGCTTCGTCTCCGCGATCGCCGCGGCCGGCGGGACCGAGGCCCTGAACCGGCTGTGGTCCGGGCCCGAGGCACTGCCCCAGCACGGCGAGATCGACGATCCGGCGGCCTGGATCCGCCGGATGGACGCCGAGGCAGGCGCGTGACCGACGCGGCCCCCGCGTGACCGACGACGGACTCCCCCGCACGGCGGGACCCGGCTCCGGCCCGGGCGGCGCCCCGACGGCGATCGCCCTCTCACCGATCCTGTCCGCCCGCTACCGGGCCCAGGACCTGGAACGGATCCGCGCGGCCGCGCCGGGAGCCCGGATCGTCACGCTGTCACGCGAGGGCCTGACCGACGAGCCGGTCGACGACGTGGAGGTCCTGCTCCGCGGCTGGCTGTCCGCGGACGCGTTCGACCGGCTGCTCTCGCGGGCCCCGCGACTGACGTGGGTCCACTCGGCGTCTGCCGGCGTGGAGCGGGCGCTGACGCCGGCCGCCCGGGAGCGAGGCCTCGTGATCACGAACGCCCGCGGGGTGTTCTCGCGGCCGATCGCCGAGTACGTCCTGATGATGATCCTCGCGATCAGCCGGCGATTGCCGGGGCTCCTGGAGCTGCAGCGGGAGCGGACGTGGCAGCCGCTCGAAGGGGTCGAGCTGCGCGACGTCACGGTCGGCATCGTCGGGCTCGGCTCGATCGGGCGGGCGGTCGGGGCGCTCGCCACTGCGTTCGGCTGCCGGGTCGTCGCCGTCCGCCGGCGCTCCGAGGAGGGAGCCGCGGCCGTGGCCACGGACGACGAGTCGCGCTCGTTCGGCGAGGTGCTGCTCGACCGGGTCGGCGGGCCCGAGACGCTCCCGGCGCTGCTCGGCGAGGCGGACTTCGTCGTGCTGGCGGCGCCGCTTACGCCCGAGACGCAGAACATGATCGACGCCGACGCGCTGGCCGCGATGAAGCCCGGCGCCTGGCTGATCAACGTCGCCCGCGGCGCGCTCGTCGACGACCGGGCGCTCCTCCAGGCGCTCCGCGAGAACCGCATCGGCGGGGCGGTCCTCGACACGTTCCGCGACGAGCCGCTGCCGCCGACGTCGCCGTTCTACGACCTGTCGAACGTCATCGTCACGCCCCACACCTCGTGGTCGAGCGGCCGGGTCCTCGACCGGAGCGTCGAGCTCTTCTGCGACAACCTCCGCCGGTTCGCGACGGGCGAGCCGCTGCTGAACGTCGTCGACCCGACAGTCGGCTACTGAGCCCGGGCCAGCCCGGCCGGACCGCGCGCGACCGGTAGGATCGCCGCATGCAGATCGCGATCGTCGGGCTTGCCGGATCGGGCAAGACGACCGTCTTCAACACGCTCACCCGCGGCCATGCCGAGACGGGCGGCTTCGGCGGGATGGAGCTCCACGTCGGGGTCGTCAAGGTCCCCGACGCGCGCCTCGACAAGCTCGCGAAGATCTTCCGGCCGAAGAAGATCGTCCAGGCCGATGTGACGTACGTCGACCTGCCGGCGCCACCCGCCTCGACCGAGGGTCACGTCGGCACCGAGGACCTCCCGCCCGAGCATCTCGCGCGGCTGCGCGACAGCGACGCGCTGCTCCACGTCGTGCGTGCGTTCGAGGATCCGGCGAACCCGCACCCGGAGGGCTCCGTCGATCCGGCCCGGGACCTGGACCGGCTCGACACGGAGTTCCTCCTGGCCGACCTCGCCCTCGTCGACCGGCGCATCGAGCGCCTCAAGCAGACCGGCCGTCACGGCACGCCGGCCGAGCGCGAGGCGAACGAGCGCGAAGAGGCGGTCCTCGCCCGCCTGAAGCCGGCGCTCGAGCAGGGCTCCCCGATCCGCGACGTCGAGCTCGACCCCGACGAGGAGAAGGCGATCCGCGGGTTCCGGTTCCTGACCCAGAAGCCCGTCCTCGTCCTGCTCAATGTCGGCGAGGGCGACATCGCCGGGGCAGGGGAGCGGGCGGCGACGCTCGGGGCGGCCTACGGTCATCGCCAGGCGCTCGTCGAGGCCCTGTCCGCCCGGATCGAGATGGAGCTCGGCGAGCTCGAGCCCGACGAAGCGGCGGTGTTCATGGAGGAGCTCGGGATCGCCGACTCCGGCCTCGACCGGGTGATCGCCCTGAGCTACCGGCTCCTCGGCCTGATCTCGTTCCTGACCGCGGGTCCCGACGAGGTCCGCGCCTGGCCGATCCGCGACGGCTCGACGGCGGTCGACGCCGCCGGCGCGATCCACACCGACCTGGCGAAGGGCTTCATCCGGGCGGAGACGGTCGCGTACGAGGACCTGCTGACGCTCGGCTCGATGGCCGACGCGAGGAAGGCCGGCCGGCTCCGTTCGGAGGGGAAGACCTACCGGGTCAAGGACGGCGACGTCGTCGAGATCCTGTTCAGCCGCTGACGCGGGCTCGAAGTCGCCTGGACGCCGCAGCGGCTCCCGCTCGGGCGACCGGATCAGTTCTGCCGGCCGGGCCCACCCTCGGGATCGAACTCCGCGACGATCGCGCGGAAGTCGGCGTCGCGATCCTCGTCGCCTCCTTCGTCCTCGTCGTCCAGGTCGGCGAGGAAGTTCTCCTTCTCTTCGGTCGAGACGTTGACCGCCGCGGTCAGCCGCTCGTCGGAGATGAAGACGAAGCCGTGGTCGCGCTCCAGCTCGACGGCGATCGACTCGATCAGCGTATCGTCCTCGTAGCTCTCCTGGATGCGGCGCCGGATCGACTGGACCAGCTCGAAGAACTCGTCGGGGTCCATCTCGTCGTCGCGGGCGAGGAGGACGTCGGAGAAGACGTCTTCGTCGCCCTCGTGGAGTTCGTAGAAGTGCACGACGGGCTCCGGTCGGGAGGGAATGGGATGGACGACCAGTATCGCATGCGGTCCGCGCCGGGCGACCCGGGGGCGGCCCGGCGGTGACGGACCCGGAGCGCGAGACACCCGCCGAACGAGACCCGGCCGCCGCGCTGCCTGCCGTCGTCGTCGTCGGCTCGGCGGCTCGCGACCTCGTCGGCGACGATCCGCGCGGCTGGCGGCTCGGCGGGGGCGTGTCGTACTCGGCGCTGACGACGGTCCGTCTGGGCCTGCCGACCGGCGCGATCATCGGCGTCGACGAGCCGGCCGCTGCGTCCGACGAGATCCAGGTCCTCCGGGACGCCGGCGTCGACGTCCGCCTCGTCCCGCTCGAGCACGGTCCCGTGTTCGTCAACATCGAGCGACCGGAGGGCCGCCACCAGCTCTGCGAGGATCGCTCCGACCCGATCCCCATCGAGGCGGTGCCGCCCGAATGGCACGACGTCCAGGGCTGGATCCTGGCGCCGGTCGCGGCCGAGCTGCCGGCGGCCTGGGCCGATCTGCCACCGGACGATGCGTTCGTGTCGCTCGGCTGGCAGGGCCTCCTGCGTGATCTCGTCCCGGGCGAGCCGACGCGGCACGTGGCACCGCATCTCGACCCGATCGTCAAGCGGGCGAACCTCGTCGGCCTGTCGCGGGACGACGTCGGCCGGGACACGGAGCTGGCCGACATCTACACGCTGCTCCATCGTGGGGCGTCGCTCGCGGTGACCCACGGCGACCAGGGCGGCCTGCTCGTCCACGGACGCCGGGCCGACCGGGAGGGGCCGCTCGAGATCCGCCACTACCCGCCGATCCGGAGCGAGAACCCGATCGACCCGACGGGCGCCGGAGACGTCTTCCTCGCGGCCCTGTCGGCGGCCCGCATCGAGCCGCGGCTCGTCGGCGGGCGGACCGCGAAGGGCCTCGACCTGCTGCTCGCCGCCGCCGCCGCGTCGCTCGTCCTCGAAGGGCCCGGAATGGCCGGCGTCCCGAGCCGGACCGACGTCCGGAAGCGGATGGCCGACGGCCTCGCCCGGGCTGCCCGGGCGAAGGGCCCCGTGCGGAACAGCCTGGGCCCGACCGCCCCGGCGAGCTGACGGCCCGGGCTACCTGGCGGCGGCGGGTCCGGAGACGCGCCGGAGGGCTGCGGCCAGCACCCGGCGTCCGATCGCCGCGCTCTCCGCGGGCGGCGGCCAGCCACTGTCCTGCTCGACCATCAGCCAGCCGTCGTAGCGTCGCTCGGCGAGGACCGCAAGGATCCCGTCGAGGTCGAGCACCCCGGCGCCCAGCTCCGTGAACAGCCGGCGCCTGATGCCCTCGCCGAAGCCGGCGATCGAGCCGTCGCGGAGCCCGGCGAGGATCTCCGGGTCGACGTCCTTCAGGTGGACGTGCGTGACCCGCTCGCCGTAGGTCCGGAGCGCGGCCAGCGGGTCGCCACCGCCGACCGTGTAGTGCCCGACGTCCAGGCAGAACGGGAGGACGTCGGCCGGGATCGAGGATGCGAGCCGGTCGACCTCATCGGGCGTCTCGACGAAGGTTCCGGCGTGGGGATGGAACGCGATCCGCGCCCCGGCGGCTCGGGTCTCCGCGGAGGCCGCCTGGAGGAGCTCCACCGTCCGGCGCCAGCCGTCGTCGGTCAGGCCTGGCGTCCGCGGGTCGGTCGCCCGGCCGGCCCATTCGTCCCGCTCCTGCGTCCCGTCGAACGCGATGCACAGCACCTCGCCGCCGCCCGTGCGCAGGAGGCGGATCCGCTCGCGGATCCCCTCGAGCGAGCCGTCGACCGGGCCGTCCGCCGTCGCCCCGAACCAGGCGTACACCTCCGCCAGGCGCAGGCCGCGCGCGGCGAGGATCCCCTTGAGCGCGTCGCCCTCCGGGAAGTTGACCCCGAGCTGGGTTCCCTCGTAGCCGGTCCGGGCGATGTCGTCGAGGACGATGTCCGCCCCGGCACCGAGACGGAGCTCCGGGAGGTCGGCGTTGTTCCAGAGGATCGGCACCGTGCCGATCCTGGCCCTGGCGAGCGGGCCACCAACGGCGAGCTGGCGCCGGAGCCGCTCGGCCTGCTCGACGACCGTGGATGGCGGCGATGCGACGGTCATCGGTTCTGCTCCTCCGCCCGGCCCTCGAGCCAGCGGGCGTGCTGCTCGGGGTGGTTCTCCGGGCTCGGCGCGTCCCACCAGCCGGTCTTGTCGGGCCCCGCCCAGTCGAGATCCCGGTCCACCTTCACGTGGACGAGCGACGGCCCGCCGGAGGCGAGCGCGCGCCGGACCGCCGGCTGGACCTCGCCGGGCTCCGTGGCCGCCTCGCTGTGGATCCCGAACGCGGCACCGATGGCCCGGAAGTCCGGCGAGTAGATCGAGCCGTCCGGGGTCAGGAAGTCCGTCCAGGCCGGGCGTCCGAAGAACCCCTGCTGGCCGCCCTTGATGCTGATCCAGCCGGAGTTGTCGAGGACGATGGTGCAGACCGGCGCGCCCGCGAGGACCGCCGCCTGGAGCTCCTGCATCGTCTGCAGGAAGTCGCCGTCACCGCAGACCGCGAGGACCTCGCGGTCCGGCATCGCGAGCTGGGCGCCGATCGCGGCGGGCAGGGTGAAGCCCATCGTCGAGAAGCCGCCGGACGTCAGGTGGGTCCGCGGCCGCCGGGTCACCCAGCGCTGCTTGACCATCCCCTGGGGCAGGCCGGCGCCGGTGACCACGATCGCGTCGTCCTTCGTCGCCCGCTGGATCTCGCGCACCGCGCGAGCCATCGTCATCGGCGTCCGGTCCGATCCGGACTTGACCTCGACCCCCTCGAACCAGGCCGCCTTCCGACGCTGGATCTCGGCGAAGTACGGCGAGTCGCGGTACGCCGCGCCGCCTCGGCCCGGTCCGAGCGCCGCGAGCAGGTCCGTCAGCGCCGCCCCGGCGTCGCCGACGAGGGCGACGTCGACCGGGTAGTTCTTGCCGATCTCGCGCGGGTCGATGTCGACCTGGATCAGCCGCGACGGCGGGATCGAGAAGGTCACGCCGGCGCGGTACGACGACGCCGACCAGTCGGTGAAGCGGTTGCCGACCGACAGGATCACGTCCGCCGAGGACGCCAGCTCGTTGCCGCACGTCGACGCCGTGTCGCCGATCGTCTGGGCCGCGAGCTCGTGGGTCTCGTCGATCGCCCCCTTGCCGTTCCAGGTGGTGACGACCGGCGCCCCGAGTCGCTCCGCGAGGGCGACGAGCCCGTCCCATGCCTCGGCGAGGATCACGCCGCCGCCCGCGACGATGACCGGCCGCTTCGCCTCGCGCAGGAGATCCGCGGCCCGCTCCACGTCATCGGCCGCGGGCCGGACCCGTCCCCGCGCCCGGCGCAGCGCGGGATCCGGCAGCCGGACGTCCGCCGCCTCGGCCTGGACGTCCATCGGCAGATCCAGCAGGACCGG
>DATBPR010000114.1:0-1949 GCA_036561285.1 Candidatus Limnocylindrales bacterium
CTTCCTCGGGTTCACCGCTGGGCGAGCTCATCACGACCAGCCGTCCGAGCTCCGCGCCCGGCTCGCGGGCGGCGGCCCGAAGATCACCGACGAGCGCCCGGGCGATCCGGAAGAGGAAGACATAGAGGAGAGCGAGGAACAGCAGACGGACGATCCAGACCGTCAGGAGGAACGGGTCCATCAGTGCGCGACGTGGCCATCCGGGATCCCGGTCGTGCTCGGTGCCGGCACGGCGGCCGCCGCCGGGCGACGTTCGTGGCCGGTCCGAGGCGCGGCCTCGACGGCTTCGATGATCAGCGTCGTCAGCCCGATGCGGACCTGGTCGCCCTCGCCGAGGGCGATGGACTCGACCCGGCGGTCGTTGACCCATGAGCCGTTGGTGCTGGCCAGGTCGGTGAGGACGAGTGAGCCGCGCCGCACGTCGATGCGGGCATGGTGGCGGGACGCGCGGCCATCGCGGAGGACGAGGCCGTTGTCGGACGACCGCCCGATCGTGAGCGGCCGGCCCTCGAAGGCGAACGTCCGGCTGGACCGATCGGGCCGGATCTCGCGAATCGTCGCCCGCGGGCCTTCCGCGGTCGGCACGACGAAGACCGCCGTCGCGTCGCGCGGAGTGGCAGGCGAGTCGGACGCCGGGGCAGCCGTCGCCGACCACGGGTCCGATCCGGGCGCCGGATCCAGCGCCGGCTGCTGGCCGGCCCAGCCGGAGGCTGCCGCGGCTCCGGCCGCGACGGCGGCGGCAGCCGGCGCGTCGACCTCGATGGCGCCCGCCTCGACCGAGGGGTCCGCCCGGAGGGTGACGCTCGGGCGCTCCAGCAGGGTGTAGGCGTGGGCACGCGCGTAGGCGAGGGCCGAATCGGCGAGGCTCGCGGCCAGGCCCGGCGTCGCGGCACGCAGCGCGGTGAGATCGTCGGCGGCCAGCCGGACGACCAGGCGGTGCGGCACGATCGTCCGCCCGCCATCGCGGACCCGGTGGGTCTCCATCGCCCGCTCGATCCGTCGCTGGACCTGGATCGGACGGAGACCGGTCCGAAAGATCCGGGCGGATTGGCCCTCGAAGAGCCGTTCGAGAAACCGCTCGACGGCGGCAAGGGCTCCCATGTCGGGGGCGGAGTCTAGCAGACGACCCCCGGAATTCCGGCTCGGCCGCCCCGGCGACACGAACCGTGACCGTGCGCGGCCCTCGTGGCGTCCGCGCGTCGGGACCATCGTCCCGGCAACGGCCGTACGAGCGGTGGAGGCCCTCGGGAACCCCTGCGATATACTCTCGGCCCGTTTCGGTCGGCTGTCCGACTGTGGGCTTCACGCGTAACCGAGGGCACGATGCCCGAGATCCTGACCGAGTCCTTCTGCGAGCGCTGCGGTACCCGCTACACGTTCGAATCGGTCGCGCCTCGCAAGACCCGCCGGCTCGGCCAGTTCAAGACGCTCGGCAAGGGCGTCAAGAACTGGGTGATGAGCGACGACTCGTCGCTCGACGAAGCCCTGGCCGAGGCGCGCAGCGACGAGGAGCGCGCGGTCACCTCGCACCAGCTCGACGCGTTCCACTCGACCTTCAACTTCTGCATGTCGTGCCGGCAGTACACCTGCGCGAACTGCTGGAACACGCCCGAAGGTCGTTGCCTGAGCTGCGCTCCGAACCTCGCCGCCCAGGACATCCTGCCGGCGCCGTTCCCCGACATCCAGCCGGTGGATCATTCGCACATCGAGCTCGAGGCGTGGCCGGAGGTCGACCTCGGCGCCACGGCGGAAGGCGCGAACGGCGCGGCCCTCGGCCTCGAGGGGCTGCCGTCGAACGGCAACGGCGATCACACCAACGGGAACGGTGCGACGACGGAGGAGCCGATCGAGGAGTTCGACGCCGCAGCCCGCCTCGCGTTCCTGTCCGGTGAAGCGGCCGAGCCCGCTGCGCAACCCGCCGAGCCGGTCGAGTGGATCGGCGAGGCCCC
>DATBPR010000115.1:0-12584 GCA_036561285.1 Candidatus Limnocylindrales bacterium
GCGCGGCGGAGTCTGGACGGGGAGCGTCAGCGGTTGCGGGCCGGCGATGGATGCCGGCGCGCAGCTCCTCGGCCCGCAGCTGGACGACGACGACGAGCGCCTCCGCGACGATCCGCCGGCTCATCTTCGACTGGCCGACCCGACGGTCGCGGAAGGTGATCGGCACCTCGCGGACTCGGGCCCCCCGCCGCGAGGCGCGGAAGGTCATCTCGATCTGGAAGACGTAGCCCCCCGCGTGGATGCCGGCGAACGGGATGCCCTCGAGCGTCGCGGCGCGCCAGGCCTTGAAGCCGCCCGTCAGGTCGTGCGGCCCGAGCCCGAGGACGATCCGGGCGAAGAGGCTGCCACCACGCGAGATCACCCGCCGGCCGATCCCCCAGTCGACGACGCCGCCGCCTCGGACGTAGCGCGAGCCGATGACGAGGTCTGCCGAGCCGTCGGCCACCGGCGCGACGAGGGCCGGCAGGACGAGCGGGTCGTGCGACCAATCGGCGTCCATCTGGACGATCGTCGTCGCGCCGCCGGCGAGGGCGACCGCGAAGCCGTCGAGGTAGGCCTTGCCGAGACCCTGCTTCGCGGGGCGGTGGCGGACCCGGATCCGGGCGTCGACGGCGGCCAGGCCGTCGGCGATCGTACCGGTCCCGTCCGGCGAGCCGTCGTCCACGACGAGAAGCGTCGCCCGTGGCATCGCGGCCAGGATCGCCGCGCTGATCGTGCCGAGGTTCTCGGCCTCGTTGTACGTCGGCAGGACGACCCAGACCCCGCCACCCGGCGGCTCGGGAGCGGCCGGCGCGGCGTCGGGGCGGATCGGGTCGTCGGGCGCGGCGGCGGTCATCGCCGGCCAGTGTAGAGCCCGGTCACCGCACCGCGACCGACCGAGAGGTCGTGTCCGTGCCACCCCGAGAGTCCCGTCCCGTGATCGTGACCGTCCCGGTCCCGGCCGATCCCCTGGCGACGACGAAGGACACGCGGTACCGCCCGCCACCCGATGCGGTTGCCGTTCGGCGGACTGCCGGCCGGCCCGGCTGCTTGAACGTCACCGCCGGCGCCCCGGCGGGCGCCTCGGTCGGGATCACCGTGATGCTGAGGGTCTGGCCGGCCCTGACGCTCGCAGAGGACAAGGAGACGGCATAGGCGTCGACGAGGATGTCGCGGGTCAGGACCGTCGTCCCGATCCCGCTCCGGGCGGTGACCCGGAGGGTGTACGTGCCCGGACCCGTGAAGGCGCCGGCGTCGTTCCGGCCATTCCAGGTCCAGGTATGGGCCCCCGCCCCGAGGCTCCGCCCCGTCCAGATCGTGCGCACGAGCGTCGTTCGCCAGTACACGCCCGCGCTGACGGTCGCCGTCCGGGCCAGCCGGAACGACATCCGCGCGGTCGCGGCGAGGGCATCGCCGTCGTTCGGGTAGAAGGCCGCCGACGCCCAGCCCACCGATCCGAGCGTCCGGTCCACCCGGACGGGGGTCGCCCTCGCGGCGGCGTTGCCGGCGAGGTCGCGACCGCTGACGCGGAAGCTGTACGTCCCGTCCGCCACGCGCCGCCCGGCCGCGTCCGTCCCGGGCCACGTCACGGCGCCGGACACGGCAGCCGTCGCGATCTTCCAGGATCGGATGAGCTTCGAGCCGTGATAGACGGCGGCCGTCCCCGTGACCGGCTCGGCGGACGTCCAGGTCAGGCGGGCGGTGTCGGCGACACCGTCGCCGTTCGGCGAGAAGGCCGGCGGCGCGGCCGGGACGATCGCCGGCGGCGTCCGATCGACACGGACGGTCCACGTCCGGCTGACCCGGTTGCCGGCCGGATCGGCGGCCACGGCCTGGAGGCGATACATCCCGTCCGGGACGACGACCCCGCTGCTCGTTCGGCCCGTCCAGGTGACGTTCGCGGTCCCACCCCCGCCGGACCGGATCAGGACCGGCGCGCCGACGCCCGAGCCCACGACCGGCGCCACACCGAACGCCCAGGCCGTCGCCCCGGTGGTGACGAGGGAGACGATCACGGACTCGCGGATCCCGTCGCCGTTCGGCGAGAGGAGGCCGCTCGTGATCGACGCCGAGCGCACGGTGGGGGCGACCGTGTCGACCGTCACGCCGTGAAGCGCCAGGCTCGCGGCCTGGAACGCGGCCGAGGGGTTGTAGAGGGTCGTCCTCCCGATGCGCCCGACCAGCGTCACGAGGTACCGGCCGTTCGGCACCCGCCGGCCGGCGACGATCCCGTTCCAGGTCGTCGTCCGGCGGCCCGCCCCGAGCTGGCGAACGGGCACCTCGCCGACGAGCGTGCCGTTTGCCCGATAGACACGCAGGACGAGGCGGTCCAGCGGCCGGGCATTCGTCCAGTCGATCCGGATCGCATCCTTCGAGTGGTCGCCGTTGGGCGAGAACGAACGCTGGCCGATGGCCGCCGGGGTCACGCCGAGGCTCGCCGGGCCGGCTCCGTTCCAGGTCAGGCCGCCGATCGTGGCCGCGACCCGGATTGCGTTCGGAGCCTTGGCCGGCGTGACGAAGACCCTGTTGCCGGTTCGCACGACCACCCAGCCGCGGAACCTCGGATGGATGGCGGACCACTCGGAGATCGGGCCAACGACCTGGTACCAGAGGGAGCCATTCGCGCTCCTTGGCCCGCCGACGATCGCGACGAGGTTGTTCGCCGACAGGCTTCCGAGCCGGGAGGCCGAGGTACCGGCAGCGGCGCGGACGACGAGACCGTCGACGCGCACCGTCCCGAAGCCGCCGACCGCGATCGCGGCCGGAGCCGCGGCGAGGTACGAGGCGACGTTCCATGGGCTCCAGTTGCCACGAGCGTCGCGAGCGCGGACGCGGAACGCGTAGGCGTGGCCGTCGACGCCGAACCACGCGGCCGATGGGGCGCTCGTTCCCGTGAGCCAGGCTCGCCAGCCCCCGCCGTCGACCGAGACCTGGATGTCGAAGGCGGTGATCCCGACGTCGTCGGTGCCGGACCAGGCCACGGCGAACGCGGGGTTGGCGGCCGAGGCGGGCAGGACCCTGATGCCGACCGTCGGCGGCGTGGAGTCGGTGATGAACTTCGCCTGGATCGCATTCCACAGCTCGGGTCGCGTCCCGTCGTAGCCGAGCGCCCAGATGCCCGCCCCGCGGAGGCCGTAGGCGTTGACGAGGTCGTACTTGCGGCCGATCGCCGTCGCGTCATCGACATAGAGCTGGCGCCATGACGTCACGCAGCCGCTCGACGTGCAGTTCTGGCGGCGATAGGCGGTCCACGCGACCTGCTCCGTCGCCTCGTACTTGCGGCCGTACCGTGCGAGATAGTCGGCGGCCGTGTCGTAGGTGACGCTGGTCGAGGGACCGGTCCGGAACGAGCTGGTATTCGTCGCGTGAACGGTGCCCGTCGCGGTCGACCACGCCCGCCCGTAGTACGGGACCCCGAGGATCACCTTCGACGGCGAGATGCGCGAGGTGTAGGCGACGACGGTGTCGAGGACGTCGTGGCCGGTCCGGCTCATCGGCGCGACCGAGCCGACCGGGCTCGACGTCGCGGTCCGGTAGTCATAGCCCATGACGAAGACCGCGTCGGCGCCGCCGGAGGCCGTCGCGGCCTCGATCGGGTAGTTGCCGATCGATCCGAGCGTGTCGAACGTCACCTGGTAGCCGCGATGGACCCGATTCAGCTGGGCCCGGATGCCACGGACGAGCGACGTGAACTCGCTCTCGTAGCCGCGGGCGAGCGGCTCGAAGTCCAGGTTCACGCCGTCGGCGCCGCGATCACGGACGGCGGCCGCGATCTGGCGGGCCAGGTTGGCCCGGGCGGACGCCGAGCCGAGCAGGCTCTTCTGCCGGTTCAGGCCGGACGTGTTCCAGCCGAAGCTCTGGACCGTGAGGACGACGCGGGTGTGGTTGCGGTGAGCGGCCGAGATGATGCTCGTGAGGCGGGAGCTGGTCCAGCCGCTCCAGCCGACCGACGTCGAGCCATCGGCGTTCCGCTTCTGGAGATTGCCGGCCCCGTCGGCCCCGATCCCGAAGTACGCGATCGTCGAGATCCGGGCGTAGTCCAGCCGGAGGCTCGACGCGTTCAGCTCCCAGTACGGCAGGAAGCCGAAGATCTCGCGCCGCAGCCCCGTCCGCGTGACCGCGGCCTGGGTCGTGACGGTGCCGCCCGTGCCGGGTCCCGCGGCCGGCCCGGGCACCATCGCCGAGGCCGCGATCGGAGCGATCCCGCGGCCGTGCCCGTTCGGAACGTCGAGGGACCTGCCGGGGACCGTCGGGGCCGGCCGGGCGGAAGGGTGCGACGCGGCCGGCGCGGAGTGGGCGCGCAACGCGCGGCCGTCGAGCCGGCCGCTCGGGAGCCCGGTCGGGGTGGCGCCGCCAACGGACCAGCGGTCGCCGGCTCGGGGCGTGAACGCGACGGCGACCTTGGCACCCGGCTGGAAGGCGATGTGATCGTTGGCGTGGGCCAGGGCCTGCTCGTACTGGATCGAGGGCTCGAGGCCGGCGGAGTCCGGTGCGTCGTCCGTGGGGCGATCGGCCGGATCCGAGGCAGCGGTGAGGTCGGAGGTGGTGGCCGCGTCAGCCGCGGCGTCGGCCACGCTGGCGAGCGGGGCGTCGTCGGTAGTCCCTGCCAGCGGCACATCCACCGGTCCGCCGAGCGTCCGATCCGGGACGGCCGCGGAGGCGGGCGGCACGAGCCCGGCGAGCAGCACCACGGCCGTCAGGCCGATCGCCGCACGGCGCGGCGGCCGGAACCGGGGACGGTGGAATACGGTCAGCAAACGGCGATCCTCCAGCGATCCTCCCCGTCGCCGCAGCGACGGCCCCTGTCGCGTCGACCGCCACGTCTCGACCCGCCGTAGCCGACTTCCTGGTGGGAATCGTCCACCCGGCGGTCAAGTGCGACCACCCGACGATGGTCCCGGTCCGGTGGGGTACCGTGGGGTGGGGTGCAGTCCCGGGTGCGCGCCACCCGGTGTTCAGGGCGTCGACTCGCTGGACCGCCTGGGGATCGGGCACCGCTGGTCGCCACGCTGAACCGGTCGGTTGAGCGCCCGCGCTACTTGAGGGTCAGGCTCTTCCAGGTCGCCTGCGTCCGGCCGTCGGCGTCCTTCGCCCAAACCTTCAGCTTGAGCGTTCCCGCGGTGCCGCCGGACTTCAGGGTGACCGTGAGCCGCCAGGTCGTGCTGTTGACCTTGCTCATCCGGAGGACGTAGGTCGACAGGCCCGGCTGGGTCACGTACAGCTGCGGGCCGCCGCTGAGCGGTTCGGCCGTGACGGCCGTGACGGTGAGCTTCGCCCCGCGCTTCGGTGTCGTCGTCGAGGGCGTCACGGCGAATGCGTCGAGCTCGACGCGGGCCGCCTGGATCCAGCTGTACGTGCCGTCCGTCGCCTGGACCCACGTGGTGTACGTCCCGGGCGGGAGCATCGTCCCATCCGACCGGCGCCCGTTGAAGACCCAGCTCTGCGGACCGGCCGGCAGCGACACCCCATCGAGATGGGTGAGGACCACGTGGTTCGCGGCGTCGCGGATCGTCCACGTCACGGTCGCCGGGCGGCCGAGCCTGAACGACAGCGTGGTGGACGGCGCGAACCGGTCGAGGTCATTGGGGTAGAACAGCCTGGCGGACGCGGCCACGGAGCCCAGGAGGGTCACGACCCGGACGGTCCGCGTCTTCCCGGGCCCGCTGTTCCCGACCGTGTCGCGAGCGGCCATGGTGATCGTGTACTCGCCGTCCGGCACGACCGTGCCGCCGTTGGCCTTGCCGTCCCACGTGACGGCGGCGGCGCCGGTCGAGGCCACGGTGAACGTCCGAACGGTGGTGTTGCCGGCGTTCGCGACGCGGACCGCGATCGAGCCGGCCTCGGTTGGGGTGGCCGTCGTCGTGATCGTGTCGGCGACGCCGTCGGCGTTCGGGCTGAACTGGTTGACGACGCTGCCGTCGGGCGAGATCGACGTGATCGAGGGCGCGGTCGTGTCCACGACGAGGCTGCCCGTGGCGGTCGCCGTGCCGTTCTGCCAGGTGTCTCCCCCACGCGCCGTCCAGGTGTAGGTGCCGTCGGCGACCCGGTTGCCGCCCGTCGCGCCGTCCCAGGTGACGATCGGCTCGCGTCCGGTGCCGGTGCTGGTGGCGAGGACGGTGCCATCGCCGTCGCGAACCTCGAATGTCCAGCTGACCGGCTCCGAGAACAGGGTGTCGACCGCGATCGTGTCGGCGACGCCGTCGCCGTTCGGCGAGAACCGGCCGATGCCGCTGTCGATCCCGATCACGACCGGGGCCCGGCTGTCACGCGGCGTCAGGTGGTCAGCGGGCACGAACCCGGTGATCGACGGGTCGTCGAGACCCTGCACCTGGATCAATGCCGGGGTGCTCGCCGTCGCGGCCAGCCCGACGGCGAGCGTCTTCAAGCGCGTGCCCGCAGGCACGTCGGGCGTGCCGTCGGTGGCCGCGGCCTGGAGGGCCGCGACCGTCGCCGAGGCGAGGAGCGGCGTCCCGGCGGCCGCGACCTGGGCCCGGCCGGGCACGGCCAGCGTCGCGGGATCCACGCCCGTGTCGCCGGCGGCGTTGATGACCGCGGTCGTCGTGATGGTCGGCTTCGTGACGAGCGAGCGGTAATAGCCGCCGGACGTCGTGTCGGGATCCGAGTACGCGGTGTAGCCGGGCGACCGGGTCGAGGCGAACGCGGTCGCGTGGCCGTGGAAGTCCGGCACCGAGCGCCACAGGTCGACGATCGTCCGGCTGCTCGTGAAGAGGCCGCGGATGTAGCTGATGAGACCGCCGTGGCCATCGGCGATGACCGCTCGCGCGCCACCCTTCAGGAAGCCGGCCGAGTAGTTGTCGATCCGCTGGCGGGCGACGGACACGCTCGGCGCGGTTCCGCCGGGCTCGGAGTTGCCCGAGGCGTAGCAGAGGTTGCCGAGCAGGACGATCGCGTTCGGCGCGAGCCCGAGCTGCGCCATCGAAGGCTCGCCGTAGTACTTGTGGACGCTGTCGGACAGATGGGTCGGGTCGTTGAGCCCCATCCCGTCCTTCGTCGTGTACTGCGGGTCGTAGGGATACGGGCTCGGCCAGCCGTTGCCGTGGCCGTAGTAGAGGAGGATGTTCGCGCCCGCAGCGGCGGCCTTCACCTTCGACCACGTCGCGTTCGGGCTGTAGACCTTCGTGACCCGCGAGGTGTACTTGATCGCCTCGGCGTAGGCCTGGTCCGCGTACGAGCGGTAGGTGCTCGTCGTGCCTTCCGTCGCGCCGACGATGATCACGACCTTGGCGTTGCTCACGGGCACGGCGGCGGACGTCGGCGCGGAGACGCCGAAGGCGGTCAGGGCGGCAAGCGCGGCTGCGGCGGCGAGACGACGCAATGCTGGCTCCGGTCGAGGGGGCGGTCGATCCGGCGGCGGACGTGAGCGAACCGCGCCGGTTGAGTGCCTGCGAAGCGTGCTCGCCGGGGCCGGTAGGGCCAATCGCGGGATGGTCCGGGGGGTGCTGGCCCGATCGACCGGACGGGAGGTGGGGTCGCAGACGGTGCGGTGTGGTCCGGTGAACCTGGGGGCTCATCGGCGGATGGTGCGTCCCTGCCACAGTACGCCCACCGGTAGAGGGCTGTCGCGAACGGAGTGAGGAGACTCCCTTAGCCGCGGAGGCGCGCCACCAGCTCGAGGAGCGACGGGTTCGTCTGGTCGCGGCCGGACAGGATCGGCCGTCCGTCCGGCGTCGCGGCGACCGGCGGCCACGGCACCGCCGCGGTGGGATCGTCCCAGGCGAACCCGAGCTCGTCGCTGCCGTCGTACTCGTTCGTCACGAGGTAGACGAGCTCCAGGTCGTCGAGGGCGAGGAAGCCGTGGGCGACCCCCGTCGGGATCACGACCCAGTCGTCGGCGGCGAGCACCCGGGTCTCGACGATCGTGGTCCCGCCGGTCCCGCCGGACAGCGGCCGGACGTCGACGAGGGCGACGAACGCGCGTCCCGTCGCGACCACCCAATAGTCGAGCTGGCGCTGGTGGTAGTGCAGCCCGCGGAGGACGCCGGGCGCCGAGGTCGAGAGGTTCGCCTGGACGAACCGGGGCTCGCTCCCGGCGGGCGCGCCGGTCTCCGCCTGGCCCAGGCGCGGGAAGGCCGAGACCCGCCACAGCTCGCGGAACGCGCCGCGGCTGTCGCCATGGCGGGCGATCGCGCCATAACGGACGCCGGCCAGCGTGGAGGGCGGGCGGTCGAGGTCGGCCATCGAGGGGTTCAGCGGCTCGCCGGAGCGGGCCGCGACCGTTCGCGGAGAAGGGTCGGCAGCCGGTCGGCCAGGGCGAGCGGCCAGGGCCGCATGGGCTCGCCGCCGGGCAGCGGCGTCGGCGCGAGCACCGCCCAGGCCGGGGGCGTCGAGGCCCGCGGCCACGTCGCGGCCGGAACGTCCTCCGTCGGGACGTCGATGCCCGCCTGGCGGAGCGTCTCGCGGGCCCACTCCGCGCGGCTGGCGATGCCGCGGTTCACGAGGTGATGCGTGCCCGCGATCGCGGCTCCGCCGATCAGCTCGGCGATCGCCTCCGCGAGATCGTGGGCCGCGGTCGGCGAGCCGAGCTCGTCGGACACGAGGCGAAGCGGCTCGCCGGCAGCGCGCGCCCGATCGGCGGCCGCGAGGATCTTGGCCGGGAAGTCGTTCCCGGGCGGCCCGAAGAGCCACGCCGTCCGGACGATCCCCAGCGCGGGGCCGACCCCGGCATCTGCCGTGCCGGCGTCGCCTCCGCCCGCCGATGCGTACGCGACGCGGGCACCCTCCTCGCCCGCCAGCTTGGATTCGCCGTACGGGTTGATCGGGTTCGTCGGGTCGTCGGGACCGTAGCCGGTCCCGTCCGTGCGCCGGCCGTCGAAGACCTCGTTCGTGGACACCACGATGAGATCGATCCCGCGGGCCGCGGCGGCCTCGGCGAGGGCCGTCGTCGCCGCGCCGTTCCGGGCGACGGCGAGCTCCGGGTCGCGGGCGCAACCGTCGACATCGGTCCACGCGGCGGCATGGACGACGACCTCCGGGCGATCGCGGTCGAGCAGCGCGGCGAATGCGGCAGGCTGGTCGAGGTCGAAGATCGGGCGGGTCCACGCCAGCGGCCCGAACGGGCCGGTGAACGGCGACTCCTCGAGGGCGGTCACGAGGGCCCGGCCGAGGCGCCCGCCGGCGCCGGTGACCGCGACGCGCACGAGCTCAGGCCTCGGTAGAGGCGGCGAGCCGGGCGCCGTACTGGCGCTCGTAGTAGGCGTCCCAGTCGCCGCTCTTCGCCGCCCGCCACCACGGCTCGTTCGCGACGAACCAGTCGACGGTCGCGGCGAGCCCGTCGGCGAACGGCGTCCGGTTCCGCCAGCCGAGGCCCGCGAGCTTGGCGCCGTCGAGCGCGTAGCGGCGATCGTGGCCCGGCCGGTCCGGCACGCTCCGGACGAGCGACCATGGCTTGCCCAGTCGCTCGAGCAACGCGGTCACGACCTCGCGGTTCGTCAGCTCGGCGGATCCCGGGACGTTGTACGTCTCGCCGGTCGCCCCGAAGCGGAGAACGTGGTCGATCGCGCCGGCATGGTCCGACACGTACAGCCAGTCGCGCTCTTGCAGGCCGTCGCCGTACATCGGCAGGGGCAGGTCGTCGATCGCGTTCGTCACGAACAGCGGGATCAGCTTCTCCGGGTGGTGGAACGGGCCGTAGGTGTTCGAGCCGCGGGTCACGACCGCGTCGACGCCGTGGGTGACGACGTAGCTGTGGACGAGCAGCTCGCCGGACGCCTTCGCCGCCGAGTACGGCGAGCGCGGCGCGAGCACGTCGGTCTCGGTCGAGCGGCCCTCGAGGACCGCACCGTAGACCTCGTCCGTCGAGACCTGGAGGAAGCGCACCGCCGGGCGTCCGGCGCGGCGTCGTGCCTCGGACTCGGCCCGGACCGCGTCGAGCAGGACGTGGACCCCGATCACGCCGGTCCGCAGGAACGCCTCGGGGTCGAGGATGCTCCGGTCGACATGCGACTCCGCGGCGAAGTTGACGACGGAATCGGCCTCGGCAACGAGCGGCCCGACGACATCGGGGTCGGCGATGTCGCCCTCGACGAAGCGGTACCGCGCGGCGAGCTTCGGATCGGCCTCGACGCCGGCCAGGTTCGCCCGGTTGCCCGCATAGGTCAGCTTGTCCAGGACCGTGATCCGGGCCCCGTCGCGGCGGCCGAGGACGTCCCGGACGTAGGCGCTGCCGATGAAGCCCGCGCCGCCGGTGACGAGGAGCCGCGCGTCCGGCGCGATCCGGGGCGAGCCGGGATCCCTGGCTGCGCCCGGGAGCGAGTCCGCCATCCCTACCCGACCGGGCGCTCGACCGGCCGGGCCAGCCGGCCGGCCTCGTCGTCGTCCCGGGCGAGCTCGGCGGCGCGGATCAGGGACGACACGGTCCCGGCGTCGGTCCAGTGCCCGTCGTAGACCCGGCTGAAGAGCCGCCCCTCCGGGATGTAGTGGTTCAGGACGTCGGTGATCTCGAACTCGCCCCGCCCCGACGGGGCGAGGGCATCGATGACGTGGAAGGCGTCGGGCCGCAGGAAGTAGACCCCGATCGGGATCAGATCGCTCTTGGGCTGGGCCGGCTTCTCCTCGAAGCCGACGACGTTGCCCGCCGCGTCGAGCTCGGCGACGCCGAACCGTTCCGGATCCGGCACCCGGTAGAGGAGCGTTCCGCCGCCCCACGGCCCGGCCTCGAACTCCTTCGCGACCGGCGCGAGGGCCGGGCCGCGGAGGATGTTGTCGCCGAGGACGCAGCAGAAGGCGTCGTCGCCCACGAAGTCGCGGGCGAGGCCGATGGCGTGGGCAATCCCGAGCGCGCCGCGCTGGTAGCGGTAGGTCAGATCGAGCCCGAAGTGCGAGCCATCGGCGAGAAGCTCGACGACGTCGCCGACGCTCTTGCCCCCGACGATGACCATGACCTCGCGAATCCCCATCCCGGCGAGCGTCTCGATCGGGTAGTAGATCATCGGCCGGTCGTAGATCGGCAACAGGTGCTTGTTGGTGACGATCGTCAGCGGAAACAGCCTCGTCGCGGTCCCGCCGGCCAGCACGATTCCCTTCATGGGTTCACGGTAGCAGAGGGGTCGCCGTCGCCCGCGGCGCGGCGCTCGGCTCGATGCACGGCTGCTCGCCACCGGGCAGAGACCCGCCCTGGCCGGTCAGGTCGCAGTTGATCGGCGTGTCTTCGGCGCCCGGCAGTCCGCCGACGTAGTCGAGGACGACGAGGACGTACTCGACCTTGTCGAGATCCGTCGTCGGCTGGAGATAGGCGGTCTGGACGACCGAGCTGGCCTCGTGACGGACGTCGGTGACCTCGCCGATGAGCAGGCCCTTCGGGTACGGCGAGCGGATCCCGCCCGGCAGCTCGATGCCGGCCGTGAGCACCTGCTCGCCGGGCTGGACCGTCTCCGTCGAATCGATGTTCTGCATGATCAGGGCCCCGCCGAGCTGGCCCGTCACGTCGCCCTTCGCGCCGTTCGTCTCGGTCTGGCCGATGACCGTGGAAGACCGGTCGCTGATCAGCGTCACGATCGCGAAGTTCGGCCCGACGTCCGTGACCCGCCCGACGAGCGCGCCGCCCGCGGCAATGACCACGTCGCCCTTCGCGATCCCGTCGTCGGAGCCCTTCGAGAGCGTCACCGTCCGGCGGACCTCGCTCGACTCGCGAGCGATGACCTCGGCCGCGGCGGTCTGGTACTTGAACGCGTTACGGAGCTGGAGGAGCGCCGTCAGCTGCTCGTTCTCCCCCTCGAGGGCCTGCGCCCGGAGGCTGTCCGCGTTCAGGCGGTCGTTCTCGCGCCGGAGGGCGGCATTGTCGGTGTGGAGGCGGTCGATCTCGCCGATCGCCGAGACGGCGCCCGCGATCGTGTCGGCGACGCCATGCATCGCGCCCTGGACCGGGCGCAACGCAAAGCCGACGGCGTTCTGGAACTCGGTCACGACCGGGCTCGACGAGATCGCCATCAGGACGAGGCTGAGGCCGAGGAGGACCCCGAATGCGACGGCCCGGCGACGGGCGGAACGGGTCGCGAGCATCGTGGTCATCGTGCCGTCAGCCTACGCTCGTGGCCCCAGAACCGATCAAGCGTTGCCCGCTCTTCGAGGTCGGAGGCGAAGCTGCGACGAGCAACGCGAGGAGCCGCAGCGAGCAACGCTGGGAGCCGTAGCGCCATCCGCTCGAGGATTCAGCGGGGCGGTCGGGCATAGGTGTCGGCCACCAGGACGCGCGCCATCTGGTCGAGCTCCTGGAGGACGATGCCCGTCCCGCGGGCCACGCACGTCAGCGGGTCGTCGGCGACGTGGACCGGCATCTGGGTCGCGTCCGCCACCCGCCGATCGAGGCCGGCGAGGAGGGCGCCGCCGCCGGCGATGACGATCCCCTGGTCCATGATGTCGGCGACCAGCTCGGGCGGGGTCTCCTCGATCGTGTCCTTGATCGTGTCGACGATCTGGACGACAGACGGCTCGATCGCCTCGCGAATCTGGTCCGCGCCGACCTCGACGCTGCGCGGGAGCCCCGTCAGCAGGTCCCGTCCGCGGAGCGAGACGCGCTGGGCATCCCAGTCGCCGGGGTACGCGGAGCCGGTCGCGATCTTGATGTCCTCGGCCGTCCGCTCGCCGAG
>DATBPR010000116.1:0-3494 GCA_036561285.1 Candidatus Limnocylindrales bacterium
GGCCTGCGCGAGGGCCGATCCCTCCGTCGGATCGGTGCCGGCGCCGAGCTCGTCCAGCAGCACGAGCGTCCCGGGTCCGGCGGCCTCGACAATCCGGGTGATCGAGCGGAGATGGCCGGAGAACGTGGACAGGCTCTGGGCGATCGACTGCTCGTCGCCGATGTCGGCGAAGACGTCGCGGAACACCGGCAGCCGGGAGCCGGCCTCGGCCGGGACGTGGAGGCCGGCCTGGTGCATCAGCGCGAGCAGGCCGAGCGTCCGGAGCGTCACCGTCTTGCCACCCGTGTTCGGGCCGGTGACCACGAGCGCCGTGTAGCCGTCGCCGAGCCGGATGTCGATCGGGATGACCCGGCCGGACAGGCCCGGATGTCGGGCGCCGAGGAGGATCACCTCCTGCCGTTCGGTCGTCTCGGCACGCGTCCCGTCGAGGTCCGCCGACAGGCTCGCCTTCGCCGCCCAGAAGTCGAACCGGGCGAGCGCCGACAGGGTCTCCCGGAGGGCGATCGCGTTCGCGGCGACGAGCGCGGAGAGCTCGTCGAGGATCCGCTCGACCTCCTCCCGCTCGGCGACCTGCGCCTCGCGCCAGGCGTTCCCGAGCTCAACGGCCACGAGCGGCTCGACGAACAGCGTGGATCCACTGCCGCTCGTGTCGTGGACGATGCCCTTCACCCGCGACCGGGCCTCGGCCTTGACCGGGACGACGTAGCGGCCGTTGCGAAGGGTGATGATCGGGTCCTGGAGCGCGCCGCCGAGCTCCGAGCCGACGAGCGCGTCCAGGCGCCGCCGCAGCCGGTCGTAGGCGACCCGGACCGCCGATCGCAGCCCGCCGAGACGCGGGGAGGCCGTGTCCAGGAGCTCGCCGGTCGGGTCGAAGCTGCGGGACAGGGTCGAACGGATCGCCGGCAGCGCGTGGAGCTCGCGGCCCAGCTCGTGGAGCAGCGGCCGGCGGTCGTCGGCGAGAACGGTCTGAAGACGGGCGGCCGCATCGAGGGTGTCGGCCAGCTCGAGGAACTGCTGCGGGTCCAGCCGTCCTCCGCGAGCCGCCCGCTCGATCGCCGGTCCGATGTCGTGGGCGGCTCCGACGCCGGCGCCGGGCCGCTCGCTGACGAGGTCGCGCGCCTGGTCCGTCTCGTCGAGGCCGCGCGCCACGAGGACCGGATCGCTCTCGGGCAGGAGCGACTCCGCCAGCCGGCGCGACGGCGGGAACGACGTCTTCTCGGCGAGCCGTTCCCGGACGAGCGGGAACTCGAGGAGGGCGACGGAGCGGGCGTCCACCTCAGCCGGTGGACGGGCGCGGCCGGGAGACCGACGGGTGGTCGCGGATCGAGAGCCGCCACGGCAACGAGGTCCACGGCTCGGCGGCGTAGGCGATCCCCACGCGCGGGCCGGCGATGACCGACGGAGCGGGTTCACGGGCCGGACGCGGCTCGAGCCGCACGGAGCTCGTCGGATCGAGCAGGTCGGCCCCGGTCAGCGTCCGGTCCAGGTCGAGGATCGCGCACACGAGGCCCGGGCCCGAACCGAGGCGAGCGTCCGGGATCGCGGTGAGCGCGGTCGTTCGCGGCTGCGCAGCGGTGTCGACCGGCGCACGGCGTCGGTCGCGAGCCCGGCGCGCCCGGGCCGCCCGCATCGCCTCGAGACCGTGGAGCGGCTCCACGGCCCGGACGAGCAGCGCGGCGGGCCGTCCGGCGGGCTCGGTGACGATGTTCAGGCAGTCATGCATCCCGTAGACAAGGTACACGTAGGCCGTGCCCGGCAGCCCGTACATCACCGCGTTCCGGGCGGTCGGGCCGAACCGGGCGTGGGATGCCTGGTCGTCCTCG
Organism: Candidatus Limnocylindrales bacterium; assembly: GCA_036561285.1. Lineage (GTDB taxonomy): Bacteria > Chloroflexota > Limnocylindria > Limnocylindrales > CSP1-4 > CF-46. The sequence goes on from DATBPR010000116.1 coordinate 1,824, forward strand.
CCGATATACGCCTCCACCTCGACGATCCGGGCGACGCGTGCGCCGTGCGGATCGTCGCGAACGATCCGCGCGCCGAGCAGCTCGCGGCCGGCCTCGAGCGTCGGGCCGGACAGGATCGCCCGAAGGTCGGTCACCTGTCGGGCGGCGCCGCTTCCTGCGGCCGATTTCGAGCGCCGGAGCGCGGGCCGGCCGGGGAGCCGTCAGCCCGGCTAGACGTACAGCGCCTGGAGGTCCGCCGGGATCAGCAGGCCGAAGACCTGGATGAAGCCCGGGATCAATCGCGACCGGAACAGCTCGGCCGTCGCCGAGGTGTCCAGGACCCCCCAGAAGTTGCGGAGGAACGGGATCTCGCCGTCGGTCTGGGGGATCCCCGGGAGCCGGAAGAACGAGTCCAGGACGATGATGATGCAGCCGACGAGGAACAGCGCCTGCACGACGCCGAGGAGGCCACCGATGATCTCGTCGGCGACCGTCGCCTTCTTGAACAGGGACTGCTTGTGGTAGAAGCCCTGGATCACGAGCGTGAACGCGATCGTCGCCGCGACGAAGATGATCCCGAAGCCGAGCATGACCGCGTACTCGTCCGGGAACTGGTTCCAGTTCGCCGCGAGATAGCTGCCGACGGAATCGCGCAGGTTCGCCGCGAACAGGAACGAGAAGAGCATCGAGGCGAGCCCGAGCACGCGCCGGATCGTTCCCTGGACGTACCCCAGGACGAACATGCCGAACGCGAAGAGCACGACCAGCAGGTCGAACTTGTTGATCGAGCTCAGGATGTCCACACACGCTCCTTGGAACGCACCCCGGGACCCCGCACGGGGACGTGGGCCGGCTCAGGGTAGCAGCGCGGAATCGGCACCAGCAACAGGACTCAGGTCCTGATTCGGCCTCCGAGCGCCGCGAGCGCGGTCGTGACCGAGGCGACCGCCCCGTCGAGCTCGGCGTCGGTCAGCGTCCGGTCCGGCGCCTGGAAGATGAGCCGCCAGTTGACGCTCTTCTCGTCGGCCGCCAACGGCGCGCCGCGATAGATGTCGAACAGGCGGAGGCCGACGAGGCGCTCGCCGGCGGCGGACCGGATCGCGGCCTCGATCGCCGCGGCCGGGACGGTGGCTCCCACGACGACCGCCAGATCGCGCTCCGACGCCGGGTGGCGCGACGGGGCCGATGCCCGTCGATCCTCGACCTGGCCGCCGGCCAGGCCCGCGACGTCGAGCTCGGCGACGATCAGGCGGGCGCCCCGGACGTCGACGGCGTCGGCGACGAGCGGGTGGAGCTCCCCGAGGACGCCGGACAGGGCGACCGTTGGCCGGCCGTCGCTCGCGGCACGCTCCACGATGACGCGCGCGGCCCGGCCCGGATGGAGCAGCGGCTCGTCGGCGAGCGGCGACCAGGACGGCGCCGCGAACCCGAGGCGACGGCAGACCAGCTCGATCACGCCCTTCGCGTCGTCGAGGTCGAACGAGCGTTGCGGCCGGTTCCAGGCCGGCTCCTCGGCGGCCCCCGTGAGCAAGATCGCGAGCCGCCACCACTCGCGGACCACGCCGGCATCGTCGCCGTAGCCCTTGCCGATCTCGAAGATCGCGACATCGTCCCGCCCGCGCCGGAGGTTCGTGGCCGCGATCTCGACGAGGCTGCCCGTGACCGACCGGCGGAGCACCGAATGGTCCATCG
>DATBPR010000117.1:0-3346 GCA_036561285.1 Candidatus Limnocylindrales bacterium
CGTGAGCCCGATCGTCGTCTCCGCCTCGCTGATCATCGCGGGCAACATCATCGGCGAAGCGTTCGTCAGCTTTCTCGGCTACGGCGTCAACCCGATCTACCCGACCTGGGGGAACATCCTCTCGAGCGCGCTGACGTTCATCCCGGTCGGCAACTGGTGGTGGCCGTTCTTCCCCGGCCTGGCGATCATCCTCACCGTGCTCGCCGTGAACTTCATCGGCGACGGCATGCGCGACGCGCTCGATCCGCGGTCGCGCGCATGACGGACGTCATCGACGCGCCCCAGTCCGTCGGCAAGCCCCCCGATCCGAACCTGATCCTGGACGTCCGAAACCTCCAGACGCACTTCAAGGTGCTCGACGGAGTCGTGCCGGCCGTCGACGGGGTGAGCTTCAGCCTCGAGAGGGGCAAGAGCCTCGGGATCGTCGGCGAGTCGGGCTCGGGCAAGAGCGTGACCGCACTGACGATCATGCGCCTGCTCGACATCCCGCCGGCCGAGATCGTCGCGGGAAGCGAGGTCTGGTTCGACGGCCGCGAGATCCTGTCGATGCCGCTCGACCAGATGCGGAAGATCCGCGGCAACGATGTCGCGATGATCTTCCAGGAGCCGCTGACGAGCCTGAACCCGGTGTTCAGCATCGGCGACCAGATCGCCGAGCAGGTGGAGCTCCACAAGAAGGTCAAGCGCAAGGAGGCGTGGGACCGGGCGATCGAGGCGCTGACGATGGTCGGCATCCCGAGCCCGGAACGCCGGGTCAAGCAATACCCGCATGAGATGTCGGGCGGCATGCGCCAGCGCGTGATGATCGCGATGGCCCTCTCCTGCGAGCCGAAGCTCCTGATTGCCGATGAGCCCACGACCGCGCTCGACGTGACCATCCAGGCCCAGATCCTGGAGCTGCTGAAGTCCATCCAGGAGCGGACCGATTCGGCGCTGCTGCTGATCACCCACGACCTCGGCGTCGTCGCCGAGATGGTCGAGCACGTCATCGTCATGTACTCGGGTCAGATCGTGGAGCAGGGCACGGTCGACGAGGTCCTCATCGAGCCGCGCGCTCCGTACACGATGGGCCTCCTCGAGTCGATCCCGACCGTGTCGAAACGCGGTGGCCGGCTGTCGGCGATCAAGGGCACCGTGCCCTCGCCGTTCAACCTGCCGCCCGCGTGCCGATTCGAGCCGCGCTGCCCGTACCACTGGGAGCTCTGCCACGAGAAGCCGCCCGAGCTGTACAAGACGGGCGGTCCGGGCCAGTCGGCCCGGTGCCTGATGCACACGCCGGAGGGGGAGGGACGCTGGGCCGATGCCCAGGCCAGGCACCGAGCTGCCCTGAACATCACGCCAGCGGAGGGCTGAGTGATCGACCCCAGCGCCGACCCCCGGGACGCCGCCTCCGAGGACGCCACCGGGGGAGCTGGCCCCGCGCCCGCCCCGGACGCCCAACCGGAGCCAGCCGGCGCCGCCGAAGCCGACGCCGTCGCGTCGGAGGCAGCGCCAGCCGAGCCGCTCTTCCCGCCCGAGTCCGACCCGACGATCACGGCGACCCCCACCGCCCCCGCGCCCGCGGCCATGTCCCACGACACGCTGCTCGAGGTGGTCGGGCTGAAGAAGCACTTCCCGATCCTCGGCGGGATCCTCCGTCGCCAGATCGGGCAGGTCTACGCGGTCGACGGCGTGGACTTCGAGGTGAAGGCGGGCGAGATCTTCAGCCTCGTAGGCGAATCCGGCTGCGGCAAGACGACCCTCGGCCGGACGATCCTGCGTCTCACCGAGCCGACGGCCGGCAAGGTGATCTTCGGCGGCCGCGACGTCACGACGATGACCGACAACGAGCTCCGGCCGCTGCGGCGCCGGATGCAGATCATCTTCCAGGACCCGTTCGGCTCGCTGAACCCGCGGATGCCGATCAGCGACATCATCGGCGAGGGACTGCTCGCCCAGGGGGTCAAGGATCGGAAGCAGCGCGACAAGAAGGTCGAGGACTCGCTCGAGGTCGTCGGCCTCCGACGTGACTACACGCGGCGATACCCGCACGAGTTCTCCGGCGGCCAGCGGCAGCGGATCGGCGTTGCCCGGGCGCTCGCGCTCGAGCCGGAGTTCATCGTCTGCGACGAGCCCGTCTCCGCCCTCGACGTGTCGATCCAGAGCCAGGTCCTGAACCTGTTGCTCGATCTCCGTCGCGACTTCAACCTGACCTACCTGTTCATCAGCCACAACCTGTCGGTGATCCAGTACTTCAGCGACCGGGTCGGGGTCATGTACCTCGGCCGGATCGTCGAGCTCGGCGCGGTCGAGGAGCTGTACCGCAACCCGCGCCACCCGTACACGATCGCCCTCCTCTCGGCGATCCCGGACGCCGACCCGCGTCGCCGGAAGAAGCGCCTCGTCCTCAAGGGCGACGTTCCGTCGCCGGCCGCGCCTCCGTCGGGCTGCCGGTTCCACACCCGTTGCTGGCTGCGCGAGCGGCTCGGCAACCCGGAGCGCTGCGAGACAGAGGATCCATCGTTACGCACGGTGAGTCCCGGCCACACGGCGGCTTGCCACTTCTCCGAGGAGATCAGCAGCGCGACGGTGGCCCAGGCGGTCGAGCGGCAATCGCCGATCGAGACGGCGGTCGCCGATCCGGTGTGACCGGCCACGCCGCGGGCAGCCGGCCGTGAAGCAGACCTCGATGACGAACGGCGGCGGGACGATCCGTCGTGCGCCCGTGGACGCACGGATCCTGGCCGCGGCCACGGCGCTGGTGGTGGTTGTGGTCGTCGCCTGCTCCAGCACGAACCAGGCAAGCGGGGCACCCGCGGCGTCGCGGAGCGCGGCTCCGTCCGGCGTCGCCGGTCCCGCCGTGCCCTCGTCCGACGCCGGCGGCTCCGGCGGCCCGCGACCGTCCGCGACGCCGTGGCCCCGTGACGCGGTCTTCGCCCTCACCGCGCTCGGCGGCGGCGACGGCGAGATCGCCAAGGCCGTCGCCGACATCTCGGAGGCCGTGGCGAACGAGGACCTGGTCCGGATGCGAGCCGGGGCGATCGGGCTCGAGAACCTGGTCGACGGCCTCTCGAAGCAGTTCGTCGGCCTGGAGGGGTATCCGCCGCTGGCCGGTCTGCTGGCCGAGTACCGGGCCGCGTTCGGCCCGATCCACGACGGGGCGGCCGCCCTGGTCAAGGCCCTCGATGCCGGCGACGCCAACGGCATCGTGGCTGCGACCCAGCAGATCACCACGGGCATGACGACCTACGGAGCACTCCGCCAGGAGCTGTCCGACTGGGTCACCCAGCTGCCGGACCAGCAGAACTTCCCGCTCCGCTAGCCTCCGGCCGCGGCCCCGCCCGTGGGACGGTCGCGTTCTTGATGG
>DATBPR010000118.1:0-2162 GCA_036561285.1 Candidatus Limnocylindrales bacterium
CGATGACGAACGCGTCGTACACGGCGACGTCGACCGGATCGGTGACCGCCGCGAGCGTGACCTCCGCGCCTTCGGCCTGGAGCGTCCCCGCGATCCATTCGGCGATCTCGCGGGTCGCACCGTGACGGCTTGCGTAGGCAACCAGGGTCTTCATCGGTCTCTCCTTCGCGTCATCGCCGCCGGACGACGACGGTCCTCGCGAGCTTGTCGTGCCACCCCTGCTTCTGGCCGTCGAAGGCGACCCAGATGACGCCGAGCAGCAGCACGGCGAACGAGATGATCAGGCCGACGTACCGCAGGAACGCCTGCACGATGTCCGGCCGGGCCCCGTCGACGGTCCGCACGACGTGGAGGCCGAAGGGCATCATCCCGACGGTCTGTCCGCGCCAGGCCCAGAGCCCGACGAAGTAGGCCAGCCCGAGCAGGGCACCGAAGGCATTCGCCTCTGCATCGACCTGGAACGTTGATCCGTCGAAGGCGACCATGGCGCGCGTGCCCATCAGTGGCGTCAGGGCCGACGTCAGGATCCCGATCGCGACGCCGTCGATGAGCCACGCGACGACGCGGATCCAGAAGCCGGCATAGCCGACGCTCGACGCGGCGGCCGGCAGGGCCGGACCGCCGGTCAACGGCAGGCCCGCGCCCGGAATGAAGCTCTCGGACATGGCATGGTTCCTTTCGTGACGGACCGTCCCGTGCCGTCCATTGCCGATCAGCGCGTGCCGGCCCGATCCACTGTCACCGGGGTCCACGATCGTCCGAACCGAAGCGCCTGGGGAGTGCCGTTCGGCCGGAAATCCGCGGGCCGGCCGTCAGGCCGCGGCGGCGCGGGCCGCGGCGGAACCGTCGCCTCCGGGCGTGCTCGTCGCCGCTAGGCTGGGGACGTGACCGCGATCCCGCCCACGTTCCGAGCCTTCGTCGCCGAGACCAGCGTCGAGGGCGATCCGGCGCCGGTCACCCGTGGCGTCCGCGCGTTCGACGCCGCCGACCTGCCGGACGGGGAGGTCGAGGTCCGCGTGGCCTGGTCCAGCGTCAACTACAAGGACGGCCTCGCGACGATCGCCGGCGGGAAGGTCGCCCGGATCGACCCGATCATCCCGGGGATCGACCTCGCCGGCGAGGTCGTCGCCACCTCGGATCCGGCGTTCGCGCCGGGCGACAGGGTCCTCGCCCACGGCTATGACCTCGGGGTCGCCCGGCACGGCGGCTACGGCGAGTACACGCGCCTGCCGGCCGGGTACGTCGTCCCGCTCCCTGCCGGCCTGTCCGCACGCGACGCGATGGCCGTCGGGACGGCCGGGTTCACGGCGGCGATGTCCGTGGCCGCGCTCGAGCGCAACGGCCTGAAGGCGGGCGGCGGTCCGGTTCTCGTCACCGGGGCCAGCGGCGGCGTCGGCAGCGTCTCGGTTGCGATCCTTGCGGCGCGCGGCCACGAGGTCTGGGCGGCGACCGGCAAGGCGACCGAGGAGGAGCGCCTGCGATCCCTGGGCGCCGTCGGGTTCGTGCCTCGGGACGAGTGCACGGTGGAGAGCGCCCGGCCGCTCGAATCCGGCCGGTGGGCCGGCGCGGTCGACACGGTCGGGGCCGCGACGTTGCCGTACGTCCTTCGCACCCTCCGGCCGGGAGCGGCCGTCGCCTCGTCCGGGAACGCGAGCGGCGTCGGCCTCCGCACGACGGTCCTGCCGTTCATCCTCCGCGGCGTCTCCCTGCTCGGCATGGATTCGGCGAACATGGCGATCGCGGAGCGGCGGGCACTCTGGGCTCGCATCGCGACGGACCTCCGGCCGGCAGGCCTCGACGACGGCCGGCTCGGAATCACGGAGGTCGACCTGTACGGGCTCGAGCCGGCCCTGGACGCGATCCTCGCGGGCCGGGCGCGCGGCCGCTGGGTGGTCCGGGTCGGCGAGACGGCGTGACCTCGGCGCCGCGGCTCCTCGTCTGGGAGATCGACGAGACGGCGGGCTTCGACAGCGCGTGGGCCACGATCGAGCGATCGTTTCTCCACGCCGAGGGCCGCGCGGTCTGGCTCCGCCCACGTCCAACCTGGATCGACTACCGGCTCGAGTCCGGTGATGAGTTCGTGACCCGGGCGATGGACGTCGAGGCGAGGTGGGACGGCGGCTCCGCGTCCCTGCGTCTTCGGAACGATGACGGTGCCTGGA
>DATBPR010000119.1:0-7369 GCA_036561285.1 Candidatus Limnocylindrales bacterium
GTCGGCGTGGGAGTGGCGGCGCCGGAACGTGGATCCCGGGGCCGAGGGTCGCCTGCAGAGGTCCTGACTCGGGACCCAGTGGCCGTCCGCCCGGCCGTCAGCGCGCCCGCCGCAGGTAGAGCAGGCCCTGCGTGATCAGCAGGACCCCGATCGTCGTCTGGATCACGACCGCCACCCACGATCCAGGGCCGGCCGGCTCGGCGGCGGTCACGAGCCCCCGGATCACCCAGACGTTCCACGCCAGCATCAGCGCCCCGAAGACGACGCTGACCCGCATCACCCGGAGCGCCCAGGCCGGGACGCGCTGCGGCTCGGTGCCGTGCGCGCCGGCTGACTCGGTGTCGGGCTCGCTCCCGCCCGAGCTCATCGCGGCTCCGGCGGCTCGAAGACCGGCGCGCGGGTGCTGCCCGCGGGGCCGGCGTTCGCGTCGACGGAGACGTCGGTGACGCTCACGGCGGGATCATAGCCACGGCGATCGGCCACCGGTCGCCTCTCGGAAGGCCCGCGTATCATCCGCCCCATGCTTGCCAGCGATGTGGTCGCCGCCGCGTCGACGTGGCGGCCGCAGCTGTTCGGCGACCGGCGCGCGGCGGACATCCAGGACCCGATCATCGAGCCGCTCTGGACGGGCCTGCGGGTCCTCGCGTACGTCTCCGGCGGCGAGGCCCGGCTCACGGACGTCGAGGGGACGCCGATCGACACCCACCCCGACATCGTCGAGGAGCTGATCGCCGCTGCCGGCGGGAGCACGCTGCTCCTGGAGGGTGCCCTGACCCCGGAGCCGCTCCAGGCACCCGCCGACATCGCCGTGCGCGAGCAGCTGACATCGATGCCGAACCCGTCGGCCACAATGAGCCAGATGGTGGTCGGAGAGCGCAGCGGCCGGAAGGCTCGTCGGGAGGAGCAGCTCGAGGAGGAGCGGCGCCGGCAGCGGGACAATCCGTTCATCCCGGTCGCCCTCGTCGCGGTCGACCTGATCTGGCTCGACGACGAATCGATTTGCGACGTGCCGCTCCTGGAGCGGCGACGCCTCCTGGAATCCGTGCTCGGCGAATCTCATCTCGTGCGCGTCGGCATGTTCGTCAAGCCACCGATCGATGGCTGGCTCGGCGGGTGGCGCGCGGTCGGCTTCAGCCGGGTCGCCTACAAGGCCGCGAACAGCCGCTACATCCCGGGGGCGAAGAACCGCGACTGGGCCATCGCGCAGATCCCGCAACGCTGAGCGGCCTCGCCTCGCCTCCCCGGCCTCGGCCGCATTCCCGATGCACCGCATGCCCCGAACGACGGCAACGTTGGGCGTGTGACGCGTCGGCTGCCCCAATTCGTCGTCGCGCCCGTCACTCCGTGCACCGCGCGCACCGTCCGTCGGTTGAGGAGCCGCCCGGACGTCGTCTGGCGCACCGGATGCGCCTACGTGCGGGTGCGCGACAGCCCCTGACCGGCGGGGTGCGCCCGCCGGTGGTAGGGTCCCTTGGTGCCCAATTCCGTGTTGACGCCCGCCATCCGCGACCAGATCGCGCGCCTCGGCCACGCGGACATCATGGTCGGCATCCCGAGCTTCAAGAACGCCGCCACCATCGGCTACGTGGTCCGCGCCTCGCAGGCCGGGCTCGTCCAGTACTTCCCCGACCTCCGCCCGGTCCTCGTCAACAGCGACGCCGGCTCGCCCGACGGCACGGGCCGCGTCGTCGTCGAGACCGAGCCGCCGGACTACGTCGAGCAGATCCTCCTCGTCCGCCCGACGAACAAGCTGGAGCGCGTCAGCCTCACCTATCCCGAGATCGACGGTGTGGGCGGCAAGGGCGCGGCCCTCCGGACCATCTTCGAGATCGCCGCCGCCCTGGAGGTCCAGGCGCTCGTCGTCGTCGACAGCGACCTCCGGTCGATCCTGCCGGAGTGGATCGAGCTGCTCGCCGGCCCGATCGTCAAGGGCGGCTACGACTTCGTCGCCCCGCTGTACGCCCGGTACAAGTACGACGGAACGATCACGAACACGGTCACCTATCCGCTGACGCGGGCGCTCTATGGCAACCGGATTCGCCAGCCGATCGGGGGCGATTTCGGCGTCAGCGGCGATCTCGTCCGGCACTACCTCGAGCTCGACGACTGGACGGAGGACATCAGCCGCTTCGGGATCGACATCTGGATGACGACATCGGCCCTGACCGGCGGTTACGCGGTCTGCCAGGCTCGCCTCGGGGCCAAGGTCCACGATCCGAAGGACCCCGGCGCCGACCTCGGACCGATGTTCCGCCAGGTCGTCGGGACGATCCTCCGGCTCGCGGCGACGCACCCGGAGCAGTGGCTGCCGATCCACACGACCCACGATGTTCCGGCGTACGGGTTCGAGCGGATCATCGACCCGCCGCCGCTCGAGGTGAACACGCTCCGCCTCCTCACCGAGTTCCACGCGGGATCGCTGACCCTCGCCGACACGTGGCGTTCGATGTTCGCCCCGGCGAACGCGGACACGGTCCTCGTCCTCGCGAAGGACGCCGGCCGCCTCGTGGACCAGGCCCGGACCCGGCTCGGGATCGCCGGCGACGGAGCCGCGACCACCGCGACCACCGCCGACATGGCCGAAGCCCTGTCGGCCTTCCACTTCCCGGACGACCTCTGGGCCCGCCTGATCTACGACCTCGTGATCGCCGCCCGTTCGAGCGAGCCCCCGATCGAGCAGCTGGTCGCCGCCCTCGTCCCGATCTACTTCGGGCGGGTCGGCAGCTTCGTGATCGAGAACCGGCACCGGACAACTGACGAGGCGGAGGAGCAGGTCGAGCGTCAGGCCCGCGAGTTCGAGCTGCTCAAGCCCTACCTCGTCGGGCGCTGGGAGGAGGCGACCCGGGCGACGAACGGCTCCGCCGACGGCTCGGCCCACGAGCCCGCCAGCGCGGCTGCGGCCGCGCCACGCTCGTGACCGGCGCCCGCGGGCCGCTGCCGGCCCGGATCCTCATCCCGGTCGCCAACCCGGCCACGGCCGAGGAGCTGATCCGGCTCGGTGCCATGCTCCTCGATCCGCGAGCCGGCGAGCTGACGGCGCTCGGCATCGTCGAGGTCCCCGAGGGCATGCCGCTGAGCGAGGGCGCCACGCGGGCCCGCCACGCCCGGCGCCTGCTCCAGCGCGTCCTGGACTTCGCCCCGGATGGCACGCCGATCCACCCGATCGTCCGGATCGGCCGCCACGCGGCGGAGGGGATCATCGAGGCCTCCGCCGAGCAGGAGGCGGACCTGATCATCTTCGGCTGGGGCGGCAAGGCGCCGGCCGGCCGGGAGGGCGGATCGGTCATCTCGCCGACGATCGACGAGGTCGTCCGCGACGCGCCGGCCGACATCGCCGTCGTGAAGCAGCGCGGCAGCAAGGAGATCCGGCGGATCATCGTCCCGGTCCGCGGCGGCCCCCACGCCGAGCTTGCGGTCCGCTATGCCCATGCGATCGCCCAGCGGACGGGTGCGACGGTCAGCGTCCTCCACTTCGTCCCGCCCGGCATCACCCTCGCCGTCCGGGCCCAGGCCGAGCACGCCCTGGCCCAGTTCATCCGCCAGCACCTCAAGGGCCGCGGCGAGGGGATCGTCCGCGAGGCCGCCAACGTCCGCAACGCGATCCTGCGCGAGGCGGACCGGGCCGACCTCGTCGTCATGGGCGCCTCGGCCCAGCCGGCCGGCGCCGACGGCGACGCGTACCTGTTCGGCGCGCTGCCGGAGGCAGTCGCCACTCGTGCCCGCCCGACGGTCATCGTCGTGAAGACCCGCGAGGTGATCGGCCGATCGACCTTCGAGCAGCTGGCGTCCCGCGCCGAGACCCTCGCCGCCGCCGACCGCGCCGCCGAAGAGGCCCGCGCCGTCCCCATCCGGGTCGAGCGCTGGTTCGGCGAATCGAACTTCCACCACGCCGAGTTTGCCGATCTCCGCCGCCTCGTCCAGCTCAAGGAGAAGCAGGGCGTCACCGTCTCGCTCGTCCTGCCGACGCTCGACGAGGAGGAGACGATCGGCCCGATCGTCCGGCGGGCGATCCGGGAGATGATGGGCCGCGTCCCGCTCCTGGACGAGATCCTGGTGATCGACTCCGCCTCGACGGACCGCACCCGCGAGATCGCCGAGGCCGAGGGAGCCCGCGTCGTCCAGCATCCCGACGTGCTGTCGCGCTACGGCTCGTTCCGGGGCAAGGGCGAGGCGCTCTGGAAGTCGCTCCACGAGACGAGTGGCGACATCGTCGTCTGGGCCGACACGGACGTCCGCAACTGGCACCCGCGGATGGTCTACGGGACCCTCGGTCCCCTGCTCCACGAGCCACGGCTGCAGTACGTGAAGGGCTACTACCAGCGCCCGATCGTCGAGGGCGGGGTCCTCAAGGAGGGCGGCGGCGGACGGGTCACGGAGCTCGTCGCGCGGCCGCTGATCAACCTGTTCTACCCCGAGCTGTCCGGGATGATCCAGCCGCTCTCGGGTGAGTACGCCGGGCGCCGGGCGCTGCTCGAGAGCATCCCGTTCTTCACCGGCTACGCGGTCGAGATCGGCCATCTGATCGACGCGACCGAGCGGGTCGGGATCGAGGGACTCGGCCAGGTCGACCTCGAGCGCCGGGTCCACCGGAACCAGGAGCTCGAGGGGCTGTCGCGGATGTCGTTCGTCATCCTGCAGGCCGTCATGAAGCGTCTCGAGGAGCGGCGCAAGGCCCGCCTGTTCGCGGAGCTCGGCTCGACGATGAAGCTGCCGCGGTCCGGCCGGGGACGCCTCTCGCTGGAGGTCATCGAGCTGGCGGACCAGGAGCGGCCGCCGATGATCCGGATCCCGGAATACCTCGAGCGACGACGCGGCCAGGATGGCTCGAACGGCTCGGGTCGTGCCGCCTACGGCCTCGGGGCCGAGACGCTCGAGCCCGTCGGCGGATGACGGGCGGCCCGGCGGCCGGCGCGGTCGGGTCGGGTCGGGCGGACGCCGGGGCGGTCGCCTTCGACGTCCTCGATCCCGCCGAGTTCGCGTCGCTCGTCCCGGCGCTCGCGGAGGTTCTCGCCGACGCCGTCGACTCGGGCTCATCCGTCAACTTCCTTACGCCATTCCCGGTCGCCGACGCCGCCCGCTGGTGGGAGGCCCAGGCCGCGGGTGTGGCGGCGGGCGATCTTCGGCCGGTCGTCGCCCGCCTGGACGGCGAGGTCGTGGGCTGCGCCTGTCTTGTGCCGTCGCGGAAGGCCAACTCGCCGCATCGCGCCGAGATCGTGAAGGTGCTCGTCCACCGCCGGGCGCGCCATCGGGGCATCGGTGCCGGGCTGATGGCCGCCATCGAGGACCTCGCTCGCGCCGACGGCCGCTGGCTGCTGATCCTCGACACGACGACCGGGAGCGACGCGGACCGGCTGTACCGCCGGCTCGGCTGGACGCCGTTCGGCGAGGTGCCGAACCACGCGTTGCGGGCCAATGGCACGTTGTCCGACACGACGTACTTCTTCAAGGATCTCCGCGCGTGACGTCGTCCCGGCCCCTCACCGTCCTCTTCGCCCCGGACTCGTTCAAGGGCTCGCTGACCTCGGTCCAGGTCGCCCGGGCCCTGGCCGACGGCTGGTCGGCGGGACGCCCGACCGACCGGGCCGAGCACGCACCGCTCGGTGACGGCGGGGAGGGGTCGATCCACGCGGTCGCGTTCGCGGGCGGATGGGAGTGGATCCAGGCGACCGTCACCGGGCCGCTCGGGCTCGCGGTCAATGCCGGCTGGCTGCGCTCGGACGACGGGCAGCGGGCGTTCGTCGAGATGGCCGAGGCATCGGGGCTGTCGCGGGTCCGGCCGGACGAGCGCGATCCCGTCCGGGCGACGACGCGTGGAACCGGCGAGCTGCTGAAGCAGGCGCTCGACGGCGGCGTCCGCCGGATCATCCTCGGCATCGGGGGCAGCGCGACGACCGACGGCGGCCGCGGGATCCTCGAGGCGCTCGGCGCTCGCGACGACGGGACGGATGTCGACTTGCGGGCTCTCGATCCGCGGCTCGCCGAGGTCGACCTCGAGATCGCATGCGACGTGAGCAACCCGCTCCTCGGACGGCGCGGCGCGGCCGCGATCTACGGGCCCCAGAAGGGCGCGACGGTCGCGCAGATCGAGGAGCTGGACACGCGACTCGCGAGCTGGGCCGACCGCCTCGAGCGGGCGTCGGGACGCCGCGAGCGGGAGACCCCCGGCGCGGGTGCCGCCGGTGGAACCGGGTTCGGGCTGCTGGCGATCACGGACCGCTTCCGGAGCTTCGCCCTGGAACCGGGCGTCGATCTCGTCATGGCGGCGACGGGCTTCGACGAGAAGCTGGCCCATGCCGACCTCGCGATCACCGGCGAGGGTCGGGTCGACGCCCAGACCGCCTTCGGCAAGACGGCGCTTGGCGTCGCCCGCCGGGCGCAGGCGGCCGGCGTCCCGTGCGTCGCCGTGGGCGGCGGAGTCGAACCCGACGGGATCGCGGCGCTCGCCGCGGTCGGCGCGGTGACGGTGCCGGTCGTCGAGCGGCCGCAGTCCGTGGAGGAGGCGATGGCCGCCGGCACGGGGCCGCTCGAACGGTGCGGGGAGCGGATCGCGCGACTCGTCACCTTGGGTGGCCTCGTTGAGGGATCACCGGGGTCATGAGCCCCACCCGGTTGACGACGGCCAATCCGCCGACCGCAGCGAAGGCGCCCACGAAGGCCCGCCCGAAGCCGAAGAAGCGCAAGCGGGCGAAGCCCGATCCCGCGATCTCCTGGTCGCGCCGGCTCGCCCGGACGCGGCCCGGGCTGCTGGCCGACACGCTCGATCGCCTCGCCGAGCTCTACGGCCCGCAGATCTGGCAGCGCCGCCTGGACCCGACGTCGGAGCTGATCCTCACGATCCTCACCCAGAATACCGCCGACATCAACGCCGAGGTCGCCTTCGTCGCCCTCCGGGCGGCCTGGCCATCGGGACTCGCCACGGAGCACCACGAGCCGGGTGTCGGCTGGGGCGGGGACGGCCTGCCGGACGGGGCGCCGCCCGACTGGGCCGCGGTCGAGGCCGCGCCGATCGAAACGCTCGTCGAGGTGATCCGGCCGGGCGGGCTCGCCAACCAGAAGGCGCCGCGGATCCAGGCGACCCTGCGCAGGGTCCGCGAGGAGCGCGGCGACTACTCGCTCGAGTTCCTCGGCGACCTGAGCCCGCTCGCCGCCCGCGACTGGCTGACGTCGATCCCCGGGATCGGCAAGAAGACCGCGTCGGTGCTCCTGCTGTTCTGCTTCGACCAGCCGCTGATGCCGGTCGACCGCCACGTCGAGCGGGTCGCCAAGCGGATCGGGCTGCTGCCGCAGAAGGCGTTGCCGGACCTCGCCCACGACGCGTTCCTCGCGATGCTCGCCGACGCGCCCGACCGGAGCTACGAGGCGCACGTCC
>DATBPR010000120.1:0-1534 GCA_036561285.1 Candidatus Limnocylindrales bacterium
ACGGCAGGGTTCGCGGCCGGCCGGCATTTCCCGTTGCGACGAGTCGGGCCGTACTGGGCCGCCCAGGTCGGCGGGGCCATCCTGGCGGCGGCCCTCCTGCGGATCTCTCTCGGCGACCGGGACATCGGTGTGACGTCGCCGGCGGGCAGCGTCGGACAGGCGTTCGTCTGGGAGGTGGTCCTGACGTTCTTCCTGATGCTCGTGATCGTGGCCGTCGCCACCGACGTCCGGGCTGTCGGCAGTGCGGCGGCGATCGCCATCGGGGCGACCGTCGCGATGGGCGCCCTGGTCGGCGGTCCGGTCAGCGGAGCCTCCATGAACCCGGCCCGATCGATCGGACCGGCTCTCGTGAGCGGTGATCTGTCCGACCTGTGGATCTATCTCGTCGCGCCTCCCATCGGAGCCATCCTCGCCGTCCTCGTCTACCGATACCTGCGATCGCCCGCCTGAACCCCGGAGCAACGAGCCGCTGTGGTAGCCAGTGCCGGTGCGCTCGTCAACGACGGCAGGCGTGTCGCGAGCTACCTCGACGTGCTTGCCGAACGTGGCAGACTTGCGATCTGGCGACGGTCTGTCTCGACCGGTCGACCCACACTGCTGTACGAAGGTGCGCGCGCTACGCGCCGCTGAACGGAGGGCGATCGATGGCCAAGACCGGGAGCGCCGCAAAGGAGCTGCGGAAGCTCGAGAAGCGTCTTGCCGCGGCACGGGCGACCGAGACGAAGCGGCTGCGTCAGCTCGCCTCCGCCGAGAAGGCGCGCAAGCAAGTGTCGAAGCGCCAGCGGCAGGCGGCGGAGGCCGCGACCGATGTCGCGTCGCTTGCGGCCAAGATCGCGCGACTGACCGCCTCCGGGGCTGCGGCCGCGGCGAGCGGCGTGGGCGGTGCGGTCGGGTCCGCGGCGAGCGGCGTCGGTGGCGCCGTTGGATCCGCGGCGAGTGGCGTCGGTGGCGCGGCCGGGAAGGCTGCGAGCGGCGTCGGTGGCGCGGTCGGATCGGCCGCGAAAGGCGTGGGCTCGGCAGCCGGATCGGCCGCGAAGGGCGTCGGGTCGGCGGCCAAGGGTGTCGGATCGGCGGCGGTCCAGGCGGCCGGCGCGATGGCCCCGGTCAAAACGCAGCCCGTGCCGGCCCCGACCGCGGCGGCCTCGGCTCCCGCAGCGACCACGGCGGTTCGCCGAACGACGACTCGAACGCCCGCCCGACGCCGGACGACACGCAAGCCGGCGACGACCACAAAGCCCGCTGCAGCACCGAAGTCGGCCACGACGGCGAAGCCGGCGACAGCACGGAAGCGAACGACGTCGAAGAAGCCGGCAACCGCCACGCGATCGTCGACCGCCACGACAAGGACGGCCGGGACAACGACGGCCGCGAGCGCACAACCAGCCGCGAGCGCACAACCAGCCGCGGCCGCCAAGGCGACGACCCGGAAGCCGACGACCCGGAAGACGACGTCGACCCGGCGGCGGAGCACGACCCGGAAGCCCGCCACGACCCGGAAGCCCGCGGCGTCAGGAGCCACGCCGGCCGCCGCGGC
>DATBPR010000121.1:0-2435 GCA_036561285.1 Candidatus Limnocylindrales bacterium
GAGCTCGCCGAGCGCGTGCTCGTCACCTGGCTCGTCTACGACGCGTCGGCGTCGATGGCGTTCGGCACTGCCGACCGCCGCAAGGCGGACGTCGCCGAGGGCGTCGCGGTCGCGATCGGCCACCTCACGACCCAGCGGGGCAACCGCCTCGGGATCGTGACGTTCGGCGGGTCACGCGACCGGCGGGTCCCGCCGGCCGCGGGCCGCACCGGCCTGCTCGGCCTCCTGCTCGCATCGCGGGTGGAGACGGTCGAGGAGGGCGTCGGCGTCACCTCGCCCGCCGAGGCGCTGCGAATCGCGAACGCGGCCGCCACGCGCGGCGGTCTCGTGATCCTCGTCTCCGACTTCCGTGGCCCGCGCGACTGGCGCGGACCGTTGGCCGGCCTCGCGGCCCGTCATCACGTCATCGCGATCGAGATCGACGATCCCCGCGAATCCGACCTGCCCGACGTCGGCGAGCTGACCCTCGTCGATGCGGAGACCGGCCGCGAGGTCAAGGTCGACACCTCGTCCTCGCATCTCCGCGAGCGGTTCGCCAGCGCGGCCGCCGAGGAGCGCGCCTCCGTCGCCACCGACCTCCGCCGGCTCGGTGTGGACCACATCGTCCTGTCTACCGCCGGCGACTGGCTCCGGACCCTGGCCGGAGAGCTCCGCCTCCGAGGAATCCGGTCATGACCTTCGCCGAACCCCTGTTCCTGTTCGCCCTGCTGCTGGTGCCGGCCGCACTGCTGGTCTATCGGGCCGTCCAGCGGCGTCGCAGCCGCTACGTCGTCCGGTTCACCAACGTCGACCTGCTCGGCAACCTCGTGCCGCGAACGCCGGCCTGGCGCCGGCACGTGCCGCCGGCCCTCTACCTCGGCGCCATCGCCGCGCTCGTCTTCGCTCTCGCCCGGCCGTCGATGATGCTCGCCGTCCCGCGCGACGAGGCGACGATCATCCTCACGATGGACGTGTCGGGGTCCATGGAGGCCACCGACGTCTCGCCGACCCGCCTCGATGCGGCGAAGGCGGCCGCGTCGTCCTTCATCGACCGCCTGCCGGCCGGCTTCAAAGTGGGGCTGGTGGCGTTCTCCACCACGCCGCGGACCGTCGTCCAGCCGACGACCGACCGGGCCCAGCTTCACGCCGCGCTGAACGACCTCCAGGCCAAGGGTGGGACCGCCCTCGGCGACGCGATCATCACGTCGCTCGAGGCGGCCGGCCTCGATCCCAACAACCCGAGCGGGGCGGCAGCGTCGCCGGCGCCGTCGGGCCCGGCCGCACCCGGTGCCTCGGCATCGCCGGCGCCGAGCGCCGACGCCACGCCCGCACCGTCGGGCTCGGCGGCGCCCGCCAAGGAGAAGCCGGTCGTCGCGACCGTGCTCCTCTCGGACGGGGCGAACTCGACCGGTGACATGGAGCCGCTCCCGGCGGCCGAGAAGGCGGCGGCGCTGAACGTGCCGATCTACGCGATCTCGCTCGGGACGGCCGACGGGGTCGTCACCGTGCCGGACGAGTTCGGCCAGATGCACACCGTCAACGTCCCGCCGGACACCGAGACGCTCGCCGCGATCGCGGAGACGACCGGTGGCCGCTCCTTCACCGCTCCGACCGCGTCCGACCTCGACGCGATCTACCAGAGCCTCGGCTCGAAGATCGGCTACACGACCGAGGAGCGTGAGGTCACCCAGTGGTTTGCCGCGGCCGGGCTCCTGCTCGTCGTCGCCGGGGCGGGCCTCGCGGCGCACTGGTTCAACCGGTTCCCGTGATCGCCTAGGTCCGCGGCGGCCGTGCCCGAACGGGCGCGGCCGCGCGGCAACGCATCACCAGGTCGCCGTGGGGGCGGTGACGGTGGCATCGGTCCAGGACCGGTGGCCCCGTCGGGGAGAGGCCCACGTTGGCTGGCAGCACTCGAGCTGCCATTCCCCCACCCCCGCGGAGGTGCCGATGAACACCCGATGAGACTCCCCAATCGGAAACCCCGACACAGGAGACCTCGATGACCTGGTCCGATCAGCCGGCCCGCGAGCCGGCATCGCCCTTCGACACGGCGACGTCGCCGTCGTCGTGGGCGGACGCAGCCTCGTACACCCCGCCGGCTCAGCCGGTGGGCTGGTCCACGCCGCCGGCCCCGCCGGCGGCCCAGCGATCCGCAACGAGCGGACTCCGACGCAACATCGCGACCGCGATGCTCGCGGCGGGGTTGCTCGTCGTCGGTGGAGCGGCCGTGGCCTTCGCCGCGGATCCGGCGGGCTCGCCGGCCCCGAGCGCCACGACGCCGTCCGGCGGCGGCTCGACCCAGAACGGGTCGGGCGCCTCCGGGCAGCCCGCGGCGCCGAACGGCGGCACGCACAGCGGCACCGGCCACAACTGCCCGAACATGGGCGGGAGTGGCTCGGGCGGCGGCTCGGCGCCGAGCACTACCGCGCCGAGCAGCTCGGGGACCCCGTCGACCT
>DATBPR010000122.1:0-2242 GCA_036561285.1 Candidatus Limnocylindrales bacterium
GCGGAGATCGCGGATGCCCTGGTCGTCACGGAGGCCACGGTGAAGACGCACGTTGCCGGGATCCTGTCGAAGCTCGGCATTCGCAACCGGGCCCAGGCGGTCGTCATCGCCTATGAGTCGGGTCTCGTGCGAGCCGGTCAATCCGAGCAGGACTGAGGACCGTCAGGGCGTGAGCTCAAGCAGCTGCTCGACGACGAGCTCGAAGGGCTCGAGGCTCCGCTCGGCCCGACTGACGACGACGGCTCCCTCGCTGGCGGCGACGACCGTGACCGCGAGGCGAGCGGCGGCTGCGGGGTCCAGTCCGCCGGTGACGTAGAGCTCCGCCAGTCGACCCCGCCAGGCCCGGAAGATCGAGGCCGCGTGATCGAGCAGGTCCGGAGAGTCGGTCGCGACCGTCACCGCCAGCACGGCGCAGCCCGCCTGCAGGTTCGATCGCACCAGCACCTGGCGCCAGAGGTCCAGGAAGTACCGGGTGACCTCGATCGGCGGCGCGCCCTCGACCGCGTCCAGGACGCCGAGCGCGCGGTCGCCGGCGAGCTCGATCGCGGCATCGATGAGCTGGTCCTTGCCCTCGGGAAAGTGGTGGTAGATCGAGCCGCGGGGGGCGCCGGAGCGCTCGAGGACGTCGCCGAAGGACGTGCCCTCGAGGCCCCGCATCGCGAGCAGGGTCACGGCACTTTCGATCATCTTCCTGCGGGCGTCGCTCGGCACGATCCTCGGCTCCCTTGACTATGACGGCCGTCATAGTCATCCTCCGCTATGACGGGCAGCATAGTCTGGAGGACGACCACCATGCCGATGATCGACATCTACGCGCCGACCGGGACGTTCGCCGATCCGCACGCCCTGGCTTCAGCGGCGGCCGCCACCGTGATGCGCGTCGAGGCGGTGCCGGAGATCCCGATGTTCCGGGAGAACACGGCGGCCTTCATCCACGAGCTGCCGGCCGCGGCCGTCTCGGACGTCACCGGCGCCTCGAGTCATGTCCGGGTCCAGGTCCTGACCAACGCCGGCGCGCTGGACCGCGACCAGCAGCTCGCGGTCGTCGAACAGCTCACGGACCTGGTCGTGCAGTCGTCGGGCGACCCGTCGCTCGCCCGCCGGACCTGGGTGCTGCTGACCGAGGCCGCGCCCGGCGGCTGGGGCCTCTGGGGCCACGCTCACACCAACGAGGAGCTGGTGACGGCTGCCCGGGCAGAGATCGCGTCGCTCCAGAAGGGCTGACGCACTCGGGTTCGCGGCCGCTCGCGCGCGGCCGCGGCCCGAACGTCCGGAACGCAACAGACGACGACCTTACGAACCCACGCGTCGCGACTGGACTCCAGAGCGCTCGATCAGGCGATCATTCCGAACGGAATCGGGCCCGGCGGAGCCCGACCGGCTGCACAAGGCCGTCGTGAGTAGCGTTCCGCACGGTCGGGGCGCGCAGCGTCGGGCCGGGGGCGAGCGGCCTGCGCGTGGCGGAACGGTTGGCGGGCAGGGACCGGCGGGCGACATGGAGGCTGGCGGAGTCCACGAACGGCCGTGCGATAATCCGGAACGCGCGAGGCGGCCCAGCCGACTCGAACGGGCGAGGACCCCGCGGCCAGCCCGGCCGGCAGACCCGCGCGATCAACCGGAGCACACACCCGACATGGCAGTCGAAACCTCCACGTGGGCGACGAAGAAGGGTCTCGCCCAGATGCTCAAGGGCGGCGTCATCATGGACGTCGTCACGCCCGACCAGGCGAAGATCGCCGAGGACGCCGGCGCGGTCGCCGTAATGGCCCTCGAGCGAGTCCCGGCCGACATTCGCGCCGCCGGTGGCGTCGCGCGCATGTCCGATCCGTCGATGATCGAGGGGATCATGAACGCCGTGACCATCCCGGTCATGGCCAAGGCCCGGATCGGCCACTTCGTGGAGGCCCAGGTCCTCGAGGCGCTCGGCGTCGACTACATCGACGAGTCGGAGGTCCTGACGCCGGCCGACGAGACGAACCACATCGACAAGCACGCCTTCAAGGTCCCGTTCGTGTGCGGCTGCCGGAACCTCGGCGAGGCCCTCCGGCGGATCAACGAAGGCGCGGCGATGATCCGGACGAAGGGTGAGGCCGGCACCGGCAACGTCGTCTCGGCCGTGATGCAGCTGCGCTCCGTGCTCTCGGAGATCCGCCGCCTCCAGGGGATGCGTGACGACGAGCTCTTCGTCGCCGCGAAGGAGCTCCAGGCGCCGTACGAGCTCGTCAAGGACGTCGCCGAGCAC
>DATBPR010000123.1:0-6248 GCA_036561285.1 Candidatus Limnocylindrales bacterium
CGGACCCGGACGAGCTCGCCGGGCTCATCGATGGCGTCGACGCGGTCGTGAACGTGACGGGCGTCCCCGTCGGGCCGCGACCGTGGACGCCCGGTCGTCGCCGGGCGATCCAGGAGAGCCGGCTCGGGCCGACACGGACGATCGTCGAGGCGATGCGGCTACTGCCATCGGACCGGAGACCGTCCGTCCTCGTCAACGTGTCCGGCTCGGACGGCTACCAGGGCCTCGACGAGACCCCGGCGACCGAGGCTGACGACCGCGCGCCAGGCTTCCTCGCCGATCTCTGTCGCGAGTGGGAGGCGGCCGCCCGCGCCGCCGAGGAGCTCGGCGTCCGCGTCGCGATCGTCCGGAACGGGTTCGTGATCGGGTCTGACGCGAAGGCGCTCGAGCTGCTCGTGCTGCCGTTCCGCCTCCGTGTCGGCGGCCGGCTCGGCTCGGGACGGCAGTGGATGAGCTGGGTCCACGTCGACGACGTCGTCGGGATCATGACGATGGCGATCGACACCCCGGCGGCGAGCGGCCCGTTCAATGCCGTGTCGCCGGAGCCGGTCCACGAGAGCGACATGGCCGCGGCGATCGGCCGAGCTCTCGGGCGGCGGTCATGGCTGCCGGTGCCGGCGCTGCCGATCCGGCTCGTCCTGCGCGACGTCTCGGTCCTGATCCTCGGCTCGGTCCGGGCGATCCCGACCCGCGCGCCCGCCCTTGGCTATCGCTTCCGCTGGACGGACCTCGACGCCGCCACGCGCGATGTCCTCACGTCCGCTCGCTAGACGGGTCACGCGCCGGCGGCGCGAAGGACGGCGCTGACCGCAACGAAGAGCGGATGGTTCGGGTCGACCGCCACCTTGCACGTGTCGACCGTCCGATCGCCCGTCGAGACGTGGAACGTGTAGATCAGCTCCTGCCCGTCGTACGCGATCGGGCAGGTGCCCGTGAACGGCCGCGACAGGATCAAGGGATAGTTCGCTCGCTCGATCTCGACCTTTAGCGCGTCGACGAGCGCCGACGGCGCCTGACCGATCACGTGGTCCGTCGGGATCACCTCGTGGAGCCGGCCGTCGCCTTCGAGGTTGACCAGCCGCGTGCACATCCCCGACGGGCATTCGCCGCCCTTCGATTCGATCGACAACAGCGGGAAGGGCTCGGGTGTCGGCAGGGGCTCGGGCGTCGTCGCCGGCTCCGGGGCGACCGACGCCGATGACGGGACCGAAGCGGGGCTCGGTGTCGGCGGGGCCGGGAGCAGCCGCTCCGAGGTGCAGGCGAGGAGTCCGGCCCCGAAGATCAGGCACAGGACGAGCGCGGGCAGGGGTCGCATCGTCGCGCTGACGCCGGCCGGACCCTCCCGGTTCCGACCTATCCTTGCCGCGATGCCCGTCCTGCGGAGCCGCCTCGACCCGTCGAGCGCCGAGACGCGCGCCAACCACGACGCGATGGCCGCCCTCGTCGCGGAGCTGCGCGACCGCCAGGCCGCCGTCGCCGCCCGCGGCGCCGGCGGCGACGACCGCTCGATCGCCCGCCACCGCGAGCGCGGCAAGCTGCCCGTCCGCGAACGCATCGACCGTCTCATCGACCCCGGCTCCGCCTTCCTCGAGCTGAGCGCCCTCGCGGCGACCGGCCTGTACGACGGCGACGCCCCGAGCGCCGGGATCGTCACCGGGATCGCGACGATCGAGGGCACGACCTGCGTGATCGTCGCCAACGACGCGACGGTCAAGGGCGGCACCTACTACCCGATGACGGTGAAGAAGCACCTCCGGGCACAGGAGATCGCGCTCGAGAACCGCCTGCCGTGCGTCTACCTCGTCGACAGCGGCGGCGCCTTCCTCCCGCTCCAGGCAGACGTCTTCCCCGATCGGGACCACTTCGGCCGGATCTTCTACAACCAGGCCCGGATGTCGGCCGCGGGTATCCCCCAGGTGGCGCTCGTGATGGGCTCGAGCACGGCCGGCGGCGCCTATGTCCCGGCGATGAGCGACGAGACCGTCATCGTCCGGGGCACCGGCACGATCTTCCTCGGCGGCCCGCCGCTCGTGAAGGCGGCGACCGGCGAAGAGGTGAGCGCCGAGGACCTCGGCGGCGGCGACGTCCACACCGCGACCAGCGGGGTCGCCGATCACCTCGCGCTCGACGACGAGCACGCGATCGCGCTCGGGCGATCGATCGTCGCGAACCTCAGCCGCAAAACGCCGGCTCCGCCCTGGGACCGCCTGGATCCCGAGCCGCCGGCGGTCGATCCGTGCGGCTCAGCCGACGCGGCCGGCCTCTACGCCGCCGTCTCGGCCGACCCGCGCCGCCCGGTCGAGGTGCGCGAGATCATCGCCCGCCTCGTCGACGGCAGCCGCTTCCACGACTTCAAGCCACGTTACGGCGAGACCCTCGTCACCGGCTTCGCCCATGTCGACGGCTGGCCGGTCGGGATCGTCGCGAACGACGGGATCCTGTTCAGCCAGTCGGCCCTGAAGGGCGCCCACTTCGTCGAGCTCTGCGCCCAGCGCAGGATCCCGCTGGTCTTCCTCCAGAACATCACCGGGTTCATGGTCGGGCGCGAGTACGAGGCCGGCGGGATCGCCAAGGACGGGGCCAAGATGGTCACCGCGGTCGCCTGCGCGGAGGTCCCGAAGTTCACGATCCTGGTCGGCGGCAGCTTCGGCGCCGGCAACTATGCGATGGCCGGCCGGGCGTACCAGCCGCGCTTCCTGTGGACCTGGCCGAACAGCCGGATCTCGGTCATGGGCGGCCAGCAGGCGGCCCGCGTCCTATCCACGGTCGGCGGGCCGTTCAGGGACGACGCCGGGCGGGACGCCTTCGAGGCGCCGATCCTCGAGACGTACGAACGCGAGGGATCGCCCTGGTTCGCGACGGCCCGGCTCTGGGACGACGGAGTGATCGATCCGCTCGACACGCGACGCGTCCTGTCGCTGGGAATCGCGGCCGCCATGCACGCCCCGATCCCCGAGACGCGATTCGGCGTGTTCCGGATGTAGCCGGGCATCCGGCCGGACGTAGACTGCGCGACGATCCCGAGCAGCCGTGATCGGAGGGAGCAATCGGCATGAAGCGTGAGAACCAGCTCGTCCGTGCAGGGACCTATCTGTTCGGGTTCGGCGCCCTCGCGTTCCTGCCGAGCCTCACGGGACACGAGCTGGCGATCCTCTCGTGGCTCGGCGCCTGGGAGGTGCCGATCGGGATCAGCTCGATGGTGGTCGGGGCCGCGTTGTGGCTGGCCGGAAAGGTGCAGGACGTGCGGAGCACCTCGCCCGGCGAACCGGACGCGTCCCCGGTCGGCTCGCCTGACGTGACCGCCGCGTCGATACGGGCCGGTGAGCCGGCGAGGGGATCGCAGTCGATGCCGGTCGTGCAGCCAAACGTCCTCAGGGGGCAAGCTCCCATCTCGCCGGACCCGAAGCGGTCGCGATGACGCCCGAAGCCGGACGCGTCGTCCAGGTCAACCTGTCCGCGGGCGGCGTCCCGAAGCTCCCCGTGGGGCAGGCACGCGTCGGCCGGCTCGGCCTCGACGGCGACGCCCACCACCACGACCACGTCCACGGCGGGCCGCACCGGGCGGTCTGCCTCCTTGCCCTCGAGGCGATCGAGCGGGTCCAGGCGGACGGCCATGCGATCGAGCCGGGCGCGGTCGGCGAGAACCTGACCACCGTCGGGATCGAGCTGGCCCGCCTGCCGGTGGGGGCGCAGCTCGCGGTCGGCGACGGGCTGCTGCTCGAGGTCGCGTCACCCGCCAACCCGTGCGACGTGATCAAGCACGTGTTCGTCCGCGGCAAGTCCGGCCGGATCTCGATCCTCCTCCACCCCGACGACTCGCGGATGTACGCGCGGGTGCTCCGCGAGGGCGTCGTCCGCGAGGGCGACCCGATCCAGGTCCTGCCGCCGGCGGCGGAGTCGACCGCGGCGCTCCACGAGGAGCTGGACCTGCTCGACAGCGTGGAGCGCGAGGCGTGGCTCGCCCTCTGGCACGCCGCCGCGACGGCCGGCTTGGACGTCCGGGTCCTCGAGCGCGGCGAGCTGGCGGCGGCTGCGAGCCCCGATCTCCCGGGCTCGACCTTCAATCGCGCGTTCGGTCTCCGCCAGATCCCGATCGTGCTGCCGGAGATCCGGGCCTTCTACGCGGCAGCCGCCACGATCGGCTCGGTGGTCGCCGGCCTGGACGAGCCGCCCTGGCCGCGCGCGATTCCCGACGAACCGACCGGTGTCCACGCCGGTCCCGTCGACGACGTGCTCGGGCGGGCAGGCGCCGTGCTCGCTCCCGGAGGTCTCGCGATCCGATCGGTCGACCCGGCGGACGCGGACGAGGTCCGACGATGGAGCGAGATCTTCGTCGCGGCCTCGGGCCTGTCCGGCGCCGAGGCGGACGCGAGCCACCGGACAAACCTGGTCCTGGCACGGGCAAAGGGCGAGCACGACGTGATCGCCTCCCTCGACGGGCGCGACGTCGGCGTCGCCGCGATGTTCACCCGGCGCCGGGTCGCCTGGCTCGGCGGGGCGGCGGTCCTGCCGGAGGCGCGCGGTCTCGGGATCCAGCGGGCCCTGATCCTCGATCGCGTCCAACGAGCGGCCGCGGCCGGCTCCCGGAAGGCGATGGCGACCGCGGATGTCGGCTCCGTGTCGGCAGCCAACCTCGAGGCGATGGGCCTGGCGCGGATCTGGACGCGCGGCCTGTACCGGATCGATCGATGACTGACCTCGTGCGTGTCGAACGAAGCGGGCCCAACGACGCGGTCGCCCGCGTCACGCTCACCCGGCCGGACGTCCACAACGCGTTCAACGCGACGCTGATCGCCGAGCTCCGCGGGGTGTTCGCCGGCTTCGGCCGCGAAGGCCCGACCCAGCTGCGGGCCGTGGTGCTCGCCGGCGACGGGCCGACGTTCTGCGCCGGCGCGGACATCGACTGGATGCGGGCCGCGCTGCAGCTCGATGTCGAGGCCAACGAGCAGGACGCCATGGCGATGGCCGACATGCTCGAGGCGATCGACACGTGTCCGGTGCCGGTCATCGCTCGCGTGCAGGGCGGCGCGCTCGGCGGTGGCGCGGGACTGTGCGCGGTGGCGGACCTCGTGATCGCGGAAGCCGGCGCGAAGTTCGGCTTCACCGAGACCCGGCTCGGCATCCTGCCGGCCGTCATCTCGCCGTTCGTCGTGGCGAGGATCGGCGAGACGCACGCCCGGGCCCTCTTTCCCGGCGGCCGACGCTTCGATGCGATCCGGGCGCAGCGGATCGGACTCGTCCACGAGGTCGTCGAGGGGCTCGAGGCGCTCGACGGAGCGGTCGACGCCGCGGTCGCCGACCTCCTCGCATCCGGGCCCACCGCCGTGCGGGCGGCGAAGGCGATCATCCGGGAGGTTCGCGGGCTCGGCCACGGCTCGGCGAAATGGCACACGGCCAGGGTCATCGCCCGACAGCGCGTCTCCGAGGAGGCGCAGGAGGGCTTCCGGGCGTTCGTCGAGAAGCGGCGTCCGGGCTGGGCACCCGATCCCGAGTGACCACTGTGCGTGGCTCGAGCCTGACCCGACACCTCCCCGCACGGGCCGCTCGGCGTCTCCAGCGCAACGCGGGGCCGCCCAACCGGACCGTCATCCCCGCATTGAGCCTCGGCGGGCTGCTGATCGGGACCGCGTTCGCGGTCGTGGACGCGCCGCGCACGCTGCTGATCGTGGTCGGGCTCGGGGTGCCACGGGCTCCGCGGACTCCGGCCGGAGCCGATCGCTGGCTGGATGACCCTCGGACCGCCGACGCCGGACTCACACGCGCCCCCGCGCTCCTCACGGCCGGCCGGCCTACGGAGGCCCGCGCGATCCTGGACGCGCACCCGATCGCGTCGCTCGAGGACGAGGCCCGCGTCGCCCGGATGCGAGCGGCGATCGACGGCCTGGAAACCGGAACGCTCGACCCGACCGCGGCGCGAGCGGCGATCGACCGGCTCGGCGGGGCGGACCGTCGCTACCACGAGCTGTCGTTCGCCTGGTCGATCGCCTGGGTTGCCGTCCAGTACGGTCGGGCCGTGGCGTGCGGACTTCGCGCAGGCGAGCCGGGGCGTGCCGGCGTCCGAGATCCCGTTGGGGTACCGGGCGTGGGTGGCCCTCCAGGAGCTCCTCCTGCCGATCGTCGGGCTGATCGTCGTCGTCGTCGGCTGGCTGGCCGTCGACGGGTGACCGCCTCCGGCCCTTCGGGCTGATGGACGCCTTCCTCCTGTCGTTCGGGGTGATCTTCATCGCCGAGCTCGGCGACAAGAGCCA
>DATBPR010000124.1:0-2522 GCA_036561285.1 Candidatus Limnocylindrales bacterium
CGCATACGTCCAGATGGAGGTCGACGTCACGCGTCTCGTGGCCCTCCGCGAGAAGGCGAACCGCGACTACAAGGCGAAGGAGGGCGCCGGCCTCAGCTTCGTCCCGTTTGTCGTCAAGGCCGTGGCCGCCGGCCTGAAGAAGCATCCGACGTTCAACGCCCACTGGACCGAGGGGGGCCTGCTGGCCAAGCGCCGGATCAACGTCGGCGTGGCGGTCGCAGTCGACGACGGCCTGATCGTGCCGGTGATCCGCGACGCGGACACGCTCTCGGTCCACGGCCTGAACCTCGCGATCCTCGACGTCGCGAACCGCGCCCGGGCGAACAAGCTGCGCGTCGACGACTTCGGCGGCGGGACGTTCACCGTCGACAACACCGGCTACCTCGGGACGAACCTCGTCATGCCGATCCTGAACGTGCCCGAGGTCGGCATCGTCACGATGGAGGCGATCACCAAGCGGCCGGTCGTCGTCGCGACTCCCGACGGCGACGTGATCGCGATCCGGCCGGTGATGAACATGGTCCTCGGGGTCGATCACCGGGCCAACGACGGCGCGGGTGGTGCGGCCCTCCTCCGCGACATCAAGGCCTGGCTCGAGTCGGTTGGCCCGGACACGGCGATCTACTGAGCCACTCGCGGCGACCCCCAGGCGGGTCGTCGTCACGGGCGGCGCCGGGCTCGTCGGGCGGGCGATCGTCCGCGTCCTGCGCGAACGGGGAGACACCGTCGTCGCCCTGGTCCGCGATCCGGGTCGCGCGCCGTTCCTCGCCGAGCTCGGCGCGGACCTGGTGGCGAGCGACCTCGCGACGGTCGAGAACATCGCCGAGCAGCTCCACGGCGCCGATGCCGTGATCCACGCCGCCGGAAGCTATCGCGTCGGGATCACGAAGGCGGAGCGCGGCGCGATGTGGGACGCGAATGTCGGGACGACGACGCGGATGCTCGACGCGGCCGAACGGGCCGGCACGCCACGCTTCGTCGACGTCTCGACCGTCAACGTCTTCGGCAACACCCACGGCCGCGTCGTCGACGAGACGTACCGGCGGGACCTCGCCGAGGGCTTCCTCTCGTGGTACGACGAAACCAAGTACGGCGCTCACGAGGTCGCCGAGCAGCGGATCGCGGCCGGGGCACCGGTCGTGATCGTCCTGCCGAGCCAGGTCTACGGGCCGGGTGACCGCTCCGCTGTGGGCGAGCAGATCCGCCTCGCCCACGATGGCCGGCTCCGCTACCGGGCGCTCGACGGGTTCGGAATCGGGTTCGTCCACGCGGACGACCTCGCGGCCGGGATCGTCGCCGCCCTCGACCGCGGCGAGGTCGGTCGCTCCTACATCCTGTCGGGTCCGCGGACGACCCTGGACGAGGTGCTCGGCGCCGCGGCCCGGCTCGGCGGGCATCGGCTGCCGAGGCTGCGGCTGCCGGACACCATCGTCCGGGTCCTGGCGCCCGTCGGCGGCCTGATCGGCCAGCCGAACCTCGGCGAGCTCGTCGACGCGTCTGTCGGCGTGACCTACCTGGGCTCGTCCGCCCGCGCTGAGCAGGAGCTCGGCTTCACGGCCCGCGATGTCGAGACGGGACTTCGCGACGTCTACGGCGAGACTGCGGCCCCGGCCGCTGCTGGATAGACTCCGACCGATGGCCCGCGAGCTCCCGATGTTCCAGCCGCCCGACGCCCAGGCGCCGCATCACGGCGCCGCCGTGCCCGACACGATCGCCGTCGGCGGTCTCGGATCGGCCGTGTTCGCCCCGACGCCGCTCCGCCGCCACCCGGACTGGATCAAGGCGCGGATGCCGTCCGGCGACAACTACCACGACCTGAAGGGGCTCCTCCGCGGCTTGAACCTCAACACGGTCTGCGAGGAGGCCCACTGCCCGAACATCGGGGAGTGCTGGGACCAGCGCACCGCGACGATCATGATCCTCGGCGACACCTGCACCCGCGCCTGCGGGTTCTGCGCGGTGAAAACGGGCCGGCCGACCTGGTTCGACGACGACGAGCCGCGGCGGGTCGCCGAGGCGGTCGCGGCGATGCGGCTGGAGCATGTCGTCGTGACGAGCGTCGCCCGCGACGACCTGCCCGACGGCGGATCCCGGATCTTCGCCGAGACGATCCTCCGGATGCGCGAGACGAGCCCCGGGATGGGGATCGAGGTCCTGATCCCGGACTTCGACGGCTCCGACGACCGCCTCCGGACCGTGATGGATGCCCGGCCGGACATCCTGAACCACAACCTCGAGACGGTGAAGCGGCTCCAGAAGCCGGTCCGCAGGCGGGCGCGCTGGGACCGATCGCTGTACGTCCTGCGGCGGGCGAAGGAGATGTCGGTCGAGATCGGCTACGCGGCCCACACGAAGAGCTCACTGATGGTCGGCCTGGGCGAGACGCGCGAGGAGCTGAGAGAGGCGTTCGAGGCGCTCCGCGCGGTCGACGTCGACATCCTCACGATCGGCCAGTACCTGCGGCCGTCGGAGAAGCATCTGCCGCTCGAGCGCTACTACCACCCGGACGAGTTCGGCGAGAT
>DATBPR010000125.1:0-5623 GCA_036561285.1 Candidatus Limnocylindrales bacterium
GCCCATCATCACGGGCGTGATCGGCGTCTCGGACCGGCCCGTGTCGAAGCCGAGCCGCTGGAGCTCGCCCTTGAACCGCCGGGTGTTCGCCCAGAGGCGCTCGAGCAGCTCGGGCTCGTCCTGCATGACCTTGATCGCCTCGCGGCAGGCGGCGGCGACGGCCGGCGGGTGGGACGTGGAGAAGAGGAACGGACGGGCCCGCTGGGTCAGGATGTCGCGAAGGTCCCGCGAGCCGGCCACGTAACCGCCGAGGACGCCGACGGCCTTGCTCAGCGTCCCGACCTGGATCGCGACGCGACCGTGGAGCCCGAAGTGGTCGACCGATCCGCGGCCGTCTCGCCCGAGGACGCCCGAGGCGTGGGCGTCGTCGACGAAGACCGCCGCGTTGGCCGACTCGGCGGCCTCGACGATCCCGGGCAGCGGGGCGATGTCGCCGTCCATGCTGAACACGCCGTCGGTGACGACGAGGATCAGCCGGTACGGCAGCCCGGTCCCCTCGCGGCCATGCTCGACCGCCTCGTCGAGGATCGCCCGGAGGGCATGGACGTCGGCGTGCGGATAGACCTTCCGCGGCGCCTTCGACAGCCGCATCCCGTCGATGATCGAGGCGTGGTTGAGCGCGTCGCTGACGATCAGGTCCTGCTCGCCGGTGATCGTGGGGATGACGCCCGTGTTGGCGGTGAACCCGGACTGGAACGTCAGGGTGGCCTCGGTCCCCTTGAACGCCGCGAGGTCGCGTTCCAGCTCCTCGTGGAGCGTCATCGTCCCGGCGATCGTCCGGACCGCGCCGGAGCCGGCGCCGAAGTCCTCGACCGCGCGGAGAGCGGCATCACGGAGCCGTGGGTGGTGGGTCAGCCCGAGGTAGTCGTTCGAGGAGAGGCTGATCAGCCGTCGCTCGTCGACCGAGACGATCGGGCCCTGGGCGGACGACATGACCCGCAGGGGCCGATACAGGTGCCGGTTGCGGAGATCGTCGAGCTCCTCGGCGAGGAAGGCGAGCGGATCGGGGCGCACGTTCGTCGTCATCGTCTCAATCCATCCAGTCCATCAGGACCTTCCCCGACTCGCCGCTGCGGGCGGTCGCGAAGGCCGCTTCGTGGTCCCGGTACGAGAAGCGATGGGTGATGGCGGGGCCGATGTCGAGCCCCGAACGGAGCATCACCGACATCTTGTACCACGTCTCGTACATCTCCCGGCCGTAGATGCCCCGGAGCGTCAGCTGGTTGAAGACGACCTGGCTGACGTCGATCGAAATCTCGTCGGTCGGGATGCCGAGGATGGCCATTCCGCCCCCGTGGGCCATGTTGGCGAGCGCGTCCCGGAGCGCTCCCGCGTTGCCCGACATCTCGAGGACGACGTCGAACCCTTCGACCATCCCGAGATCGGTCTGGACGTCGCGGAGCGTTCGCTCCGTCGGGTCGACGACGTGGGTCGCGCCCATCCGGAGGGCGAGCTCGCGGCGGACCGGGTTCGGCTCGCTCACGACGACGAAGCGGGCACCGGCGTGGCGAGCGACCGCGGCGGCCATCAGGCCGATCGGCCCGGCGCCGACGACGAGGACGTCCTCGCCGAGGACCGGGAAGCTGAGGGCCGTGTGGACCGCGTTCCCGAACGGGTCGAAGATCGCGGCGACGTCCTCGTCGATCCCCGGCCAGTGATGCCAGACGTTCGTGACCGGCAGGACGACCTGCTCGGCAAACGCGCCATCGCGGTTGACGCCGAGCCCGACCGTGTTGGCGCAGAGGTTGTAGCGGCCGGCGCGGCAGTGGCGGCACCGGCCGCAGACCACGTGGCCCTCACCGCTCACGAGGTCGCCCGGCTGGAGGTCGTGCACGTTCGAGCCGATCTCGAGGACCTCGCCGACGAACTCGTGACCGACCACGAGGGGCGGCTGGATCGTCCGGGCGGCCCAGGCGTCCCACGACGCGATGTGGAGGTCCGTGCCGCAGATCCCGGTCCGGTGGACCCGGATCCGGACGTCGTCGATCCCCATCGCCGGTTCCGGGACGTCGGTCAGCTCGAGGCCGGGTCCGGCGGCGGTCTTGACGAGGGCGAGCATGACCGGAGTGTGGCGCAGCCGAACGCCGGCTGCCGCGCGACGCCGCCCGGCGCCCGGGGCCCGCGCCGTCGTCCGGCCGGCGGTCGATCAGCTCGCGCTGGGGGACGGCTCCGTGCTGGGAGCGGCCGACGGCGCCGCGGACGGAGCGGCGCTCGGCCCAGCCGAGGCGTCCGTGCTCGCGCTCGGCGCGGCCGACGGACTCGGCGCGGCGCACTGCTGCTCCGGCGGGGCGACCAGCTCGCCGTTCGCGTCGAGCCGCTCCGATTCCTCGAGATAGAAGCGGTTCACCAGGTCCGGATCCCAGGTGTCCATGTACATCACGCGGTCCCAGACGATCGCCGCGTAGGGGTGCGGCATCTGGTCGAACCGGGCGATGACCGGGGACAGCGCGCCGGCCGGGATCTTGCAGACCGGGCTGGGCGGCAGGTTGTTGAAGAACTGCTGGAACGCGGCCAGGCCCGCCGCGGTCGCGCCCGGGCTGTCGTTCCGGTAGAGGACGACCATGCCGCCGTGCTCGAGGTTGTGGACCCAGTTCGGCGGGCCGACCTTGTCGTCCGGCTTGTAGACGCGCGGCTGGATCGGCCCGAGGCCGGCGGCGTTGAGGTGGGTGCCGGAGGCCGGCGGGCAGTACAGGTAGTTCTGCGGCACGGTGACGGCGTGGCTCCGGCCCATGTCGTCCTGGAGGAACCCGAGGCGCGTGCTCGAGCCTGGCCCGACGGTCGGCGTCGGGCTCGGGTTGAACTGCTGTCCGCAGGTGTACGCGGCCGCGGTCGAGCCCAGGAAGATCCAGCCGATTCCGATCGCGGCGACGGCGATCACGACGACGGAGATGATCGCGGTCCGGTAGCGCTCGAAGAACGACGGCTGACGGTAGGTCCGGACGCGCTCGCGGCGACCCGCCCGGGTGCCGGCGGTGGAGCCCGATCGCCGGGCCGCGGAGGAGCTCGCGCCGGTCCCCGCGGCCGAGGCTCCGGTGCGGCTCGCGGCCGAGCCGCTCCCGCCGGCAGTGCCGGCCGCTCCCGGTGCGTCCGGTCCGGTGCCGGCCGGTCGTGACGTCCCGGCGGCGCGGCGGCTCTCGCGTGCGGCGCGAGCGGCCTTGCGTGACTCCTTGCTCACGGTTCGACGGTGCCTCTCGTGGGGTTCATCGGAAGGCGCGCGGCGGATCGCGCGCGGACGCGCGGGTGTGGGCCCGCGCGATCGGACGAAGGGTAGCGTACCGGCCCCGGAACGGCCGACGACCCGGAGAGGCTCGCCGACGGCCCGCCCCTCACTCCTCGTTGAGCCAGTCGCGGACCTCGGGACGGAGCAGGCCGCGGAACAGGAGCGCGGCCAGCGTGCCGATGAAGATCGCCTGCGGCAGCAGCCCGGCGAGCAGGAGGTAGACCGCCAGGGGCAGGGTCAGGCTCGCCAGGCCGAGCGCGAGGCCGCGGCCGGCCTGCTTGCGCTGGATCACGAGGGTCGTCGTGAAGATCGTGTAGGCGAGCAGGACCATCACGACCACGCCCGGCCCGCTGACCGGCGCGCCGATGGCCATGTCGATCACGAATCGAAGCGAGATCCCGATCCCGGCCAGGATCACCAGCGCGTAGACGAGGAACAGCCGGATCCCGCCGGGCATCGCCCGGACCTGCGCGAGCATGGAGGGATCGTGCCATCCCGCGGACGGGGACGCAGCGGGGTGGCGCTCGGGCCCGCGCCTATACTGCCCGCCCGTGCCCGATCTCCCCCTGATGCTTCCCGACGACCTCGCGACGGTCCTGCGGTCCGCCCTCGATCGGGAACGCAAGGTCGACGCAGCCCTCGATCGCCTCGGCCCGCTCGTGGACCGCGATGTCCTCGTCATCGACGCCGAGGCGGACGAGCTCGCGCGGTACGCCGCCCTCGGCGCCCGTCTCACCACGGTGCCGCGCGCCATGCCCTGGCCCGTCGGCGACGCATCGGCCGACACGATCGTCAGCGTCTGGTCGGCGTTCCGCGGCGTCGTCCCGGCCGATCTGGCCGAGGCCGATCGCGTGCTCCGGCCCGGCGGCCGGCTGCTGGTCGTCCACGACTACGGTCGCGACGACGTGTCGCGGCTCCGCGGCGATCTCGTCGAGCACGGCGAGTGGACCCGGCGCGACGGACCGTTCCTGGCCGGCGGCTTCCGGCTCCGGGTGATCCACTGCTTCTGGACGTTCGACTCGATCGACGACGCGCGGACGTTCCTCGGGAGCGCCTTCGGGGATCGGGGCGAGGTCGTCGGCGCCGGACTGAGCCGGCCGCGGCTCTCGTACAACGTCGCGGTCTATCACCGGACCCGCGGCGGAACCGATACGCCCGAGCCGGCCTCCGCCGCGGCCGGAGCGGACGCCTAGCCGACGCTCGCGGGCGACCCGTCGACCGGCCTGGGGTCTCGCTGCCCGGCACGGTCGAGCACCGACCGGTACATCGCCTCGATGTCGTCGACCATCCGGCGGACGGTGAACCGCTCCTCCGCGCCGCGCCGGCAGGCCGCCCGATCGATCTCGCCGATCCGCCGGATGGCCTCGACCATCCCGTCGATCCCGTCGACGACGTACCCGGTCCGCCCGTGCTCGACGACCTCCGGGACGCTCGCCCGGCGGAAGCCGATCACGGGGGTCCCCGTGGCGAGCGCCTCGACCATGACGAGGCCGAACGGCTCGTCCCATTCGATCGGGAAGAGCAGCGCGTCGGCGCCGGCGAGCAGGTCCCGCTTCGCCTCCCCGCCGACCTCGCCGACGGTCCGGATCCGGTCACCGTCGAGCCATGGCTCGACCGCGGCGCGGACGTGGCTCAGGTCGTGGGGATCGATCTTGCCGGCGAGGACGAGCCGCCGCCCGGCCCGCAGCGCCGCCTCGATCGCCCGGTCGGCCCCTTTCGCCGGGCTGAACCGTCCGAGGAACAGGAGATAGCCCTCGTCGTCGCCCGGACGTCGCTCGCGGGGACGGACGTCCGGGCGGACCGAGTCCACGTCGATCCCGTGGAGGATCGGCGGCAGCGCGCCGCGCTCCGGGAACGTCCGGGAGCTGGAGGCGGAGACGGCATGGTGGAACCACGGGTAGGCGTCCCAGATGGGCTTCGTCCGCGGCGCGTACGGGTTGTGCATCGTCGAGACGACGGGCGTCTCGGACACCGATCCGAGGACCATCCCCTCCACCCCGGCGTGGTTGTGGACGAGGTCGAACTCCCCGTCGGCGGCGGCGAGGAACGCGGCCTGGGCGTTCGCGAGCTGGAGGTACTCGGCATGGGTCAGGCCGTCGGTCGTCGTCGCGCCGTACCGCACGGGTTCCGGCGTCACGCTCCGAAGCCGGGCACGAGTCCGGGAATCGCCGGTCGCGAACAGGGTGACGTCGTGGCCGCGGGCGACGAGCTCCTCGGTGATCAGGTGGAGGTTGGCCATCGTCGTCAGGCCGAACGCGTAGTAGTGCTCGAAGGGGAAGTCGCCGCCCATTCGCAGCTCGGGGAACTCGGTCAGGAAGCCCTTGCGGCGCTCCTCGAAGAGCTCCGGCGTGAGCCCTTCATTGATGTCGAGGCCGAGCCCGATGTGGTCGACGCCGACGAGCT
>DATBPR010000126.1:0-6230 GCA_036561285.1 Candidatus Limnocylindrales bacterium
GGCCGTGAACCCGCCGACGCGACGGAAGCCGGCGCGCTCGTATCGATGGTCATTGGCCGGGTTGGTGGACTCGAGGTAGGCCGGCACGCCAAGCGCGTCCCAGTGCGCCAGGATCTCCGCGAGCAGCATCTGCCCGACGCCACGGCCGCGATGGTCCGGATGGGTGGCCAGCAGGCTCAGGTAGGCGTGCGGCTCGCCGGACGGGTGGTTCGCCTCGAAGCGGTCGTAGAGCTCGTAGAGCTCGCGGGCGCGATCCGGGCCGAGCGTCGCGAGGTTGAACGCTTCGAGGGCCGCCAGGCCGGGCTCGTCGAGCTCCTGTCCGCCGGGCGGGACCCAGACGGAGACCGCCGCGCCGTCGTCGAGCATCCAGACGCCGCCCTGCTCCTGCGAGCTCGCGACGAACCTGCGCCAATAGGCCGCAAGGTGGTCGATCCCGCCGTCCGGCGCCTCGAGGGCGGGCCCCCAGACCGGGTCGTCACGGAACGCGAGCGTGATCGTCGCGGACACCCGGTCGATGTCGGCCGTGCCGGCCTGTCGAGCCGCCATGTGCTGCCTTCCCTCCCGGTCCGATTGTGCGCGGCGCACCGATCGGCCGCTGCTACCATCGGCCGCATGTACGACCACGAAGAGAAGTTCCTGTTCAAGGAGGAGGTGCTCCACCTCGCGAACGCGGTGGCGGAGCCCGGCACGCTCGACAACGTCGAGGACCTCCTGACCGACGTGATCACGAGCCCGCGCTTCGATTCGGAGGTCTTCACCCTCGAACGGAGCCTGCAGGTGATGCTCGGGTCACGGGCGGGGACGACCCTGGTCGGCCTGTTGACGGTCGCCCCGGAGGTCTTCGAGGAGGTCGCCGAGGTCCGGATCCCGTCCGAGGTCCACGAGCGGCTCGTCGCGTGGCGCGCCCGGTTCGGCCTGGCGATCGACAACGCCCTGAACTTCCTGAACAACCCCGACGGGATCCAGGGCCACAACTTCGCGACGCAGGTGGCCCACGTCGAGGAGCGGCGGGTCCTCCAGGGCCGGCTGACGCTCGTCCGCTACAACAACGAGCCCCAGTTCTTCGCTGCCGACGCGTCGGTCTTCCTCGGCCTCGTCACCGACATCATGGAGCGGCTCGGGCCCTATCTCGAGCCGGACGCGGTCGACGCCGAGACGATGTCGCGCATCCGCGACGCGATCGCCCTGATCGAGCGGAAGACCGCGGCTCGCGGGTAGCGACCCACGACGACCGCGGCCGCGTTCCCGGCGGACCTGCCGCGGAGGCTGCTGGCCTATGCGGTCGCGCTGGCCGTCTTCCTGCTGATCCCGCCGACGCTCAAGCCGTCGATCGGGCCGCCGCAGGCGTTCACGGCCCAGGAGGCGATGGACCTCCTGACCCCGCTCGTTGTCCTGCCGCTGGCGTGGTGGATTCTCGACGCAACGGGCGGCCTCCAAGGCCGGGCCCTCGTGGCCTTCATCGCGATCGCCGCCCTGTGGGCGCAGGCCCAGGGCATGCACCTCGCCGCGAACGCGATCGGCGACGCGTTTCCCGCCGGCCCGGAGCGGGATGCCTTCTACGCGACGACGGCCGGCGACCTCGACCACTGGCTCGACGAGGTCCTCGGCCACTGGGCGTGGCACATCGCCTGGGTCTCGCTGAGCGTACTGATGCTGGTGCTCGCGGGTCGCGGCGGGCCAGTGGAGTCCGACGGTCGTGGCCGGGCGCTCTCGACCCTGGCCGGCGCGATCTCCGGCGTGGTCTTCTTCTTCGTCACGACCGAGGGCGACACCTGGCAGCTCGGCATCCCCGCCTGCGTCGCGCTGCTCGCGTGGGCCGGCCGGGACCGGCTGCGGGGCTCGAGCCATCCCATCGTCGTGTTCCTGATCGCGTCGTCCGTCGCGACGCTCCTCGGCTACCTGCTCTGGGCGATCCGCTTCGGCTGGCCCCTCGTCGAGCCGTGCACTCTGCTTCACTGCTGAGGTGCGCCAGCTCTACCTCGCCGCGACGGGCCAGAATCGAGGAAAGACAACGGCAGCCCTGGGGCTGTTCGACGGCTTCGAGCGGGCCGGTCTGAAGACCGCGTTCATGAAGCCGGTCGGCCAGCGGACGGTCATCGACCACGGCCAGCCGGCCGACGAGGACGCCGTCCTCATGCACGAGACATTCGACATCCCCGCCGACTACCAGGCGATGAGCCCGGTCCACATCCCGCGCGGGTTCACGAAGGCCTACATCGCCGGCGAGGTCGTCGAGGACCTCGGCGCGCGGATCGTCGCCGCGCGGGACACCTTCCAGGCGAGCAACGAGATGCTCCTGATCGAGGGGACGGGCCACGCGGGCGTCGGGGCGGTGATCGGGCTCTCGAACGCGGCGGTCGCGGCGATGCTGGCGGCGCCGGCGATCATCGTCAGCGAGGGCGGCGTCGGCCGGCCGATCGACGAGATCGTCCTCAACGCCTCGCACTTCGCGGCGCACGGCGTCCACGTTGCCGGGGCGATCGTGAACAAGGTCGATCTCGATGCGCAGCCGGGCATCGAGGGCGTCCTCGAACGGGGACTGGCGAACCACGGGATCCGCCTGCTCGGCGTGCTACCGGTCCGGCCGATCCTGTCGAACCCGACGCTCGGGATGATCCTCGAGGGCGTCCAGGGCGACACGATCCACCCGGGCCCGGATCTGGATCGGGTCATCGATGGCGTTGCGATCGGGGCGATGGAGCCGCGGCACATGCTCGAGCGGGTCGGGCCCGGGACCCTCGTCATCGTCCCGGGCGACCGCGAGGACGTGATCCTGACGCTGACCACTGCCCACCTGGCCCACCGCGTCCGCGTCGCCGGCGCCTCCGAGGCGGCGCGCATCGCCCAGGTCGCCGCCGAGGCGACGAACGAGCGGACCGCGAACGTCGACGGCCACGAGGGCGCGGCGATCGGGCTGGTCCTGACCGGCGGCTACCGCCCGCGCGACCCGGTCATCGCTGCGATCCGCCAGGCAGACCTCTTCGCGACGATCGTCCGCGAGGACACCTACAAGGTCGCCTCGGAGGTCCACGACCTGCTGGTGAAGACCCACCCGGCGGACCACGAGAAGATCGAGCTGATCAAGGCGCTCGTCGCCGAGCACCTCGACATCGAACGGATCCTCTCCGTTGCCACCGAGGCGCCGACGGCCTGATCGGCGGGCATTCGTGCGGCTCGTCGGTCGTCGCCTCGCCTACGACGCGTGCGACACTCGCTGACGACGGCGCCCGCCACACGCCGGCAGCAACGCCGCGACCGGGCGGCACCCTAGAGGTCGCGGACCAGGTAGACCACTTCACCGAGCTCATCGGTGGCGGTGTGGTCCCTGCGGAACCCGATCTTCTCGAGAACCCGAAGTGACGCCGCGTTCCAGGGCCGCACGGTCGACCACAGCCGATGTCGACCCGTCGCGGCGGCGGCGTCGACGAGGGCTTGCGCCGCTTCGGTTGCATAACCCCGTCCGTGGAAGCGCCGAAGCAGCTCGAAGGCGATCTCCGGTTCGTCGAGGCTGCAACGTCCGACGACGAGGGCGGAGTAGCCGATCACGTCGCCTTCCGCGCGACGACAGATGGCGAGGGCGCCGATCCCGATCTCCATCGTGAGATCCCGGAATCGCGCAAGGCGCGTCGTCGCCTCTACGAGCGACGGCAGGTCCTCCCCGCGTTCGGCGATCAGCTCCCGGTACCAGGCTGCGTCGCGCTCGTCGCGGAGCCGCAGGGTCAGCCGCTCGGTCTCGATGGCAAGCGACATCGGTTGCCAGGCCACGGGTTCATGGTATGGGACCACCGGAGGCGTCCCCGCGCCATCGGCCTGGTGATGTCGCCCGGCACTTCGAGCGGTGGATGGCCGAGCTCCAGGACCGGCGGTCCCGCCGAACCAGCGTCCCCAGCCAGTCAGGCCGCGGCCGAGTCGCCTGCTGCGCGCCTCCGGGTCGCCATGCGGTAGCCGCGATACGCCAGCCAGGCGATCGCGACGGCGATCCCGAGGGCGGCAATGATCGGCAGCCCCACGATCGCGAACCAGATGCCGGCCGTCGTGGCCTTCTGACCGATCCGGACGAGCTTGGCGCTCGCCGCGTCGATGTCGCGGCCGGGATCCCAGCCCGGTGGTCGCGTTGACGCCGGCGCCGGCCGCGGCGGGAGCACGAATGTCACCGAGAGGCTGCCGAATGCCGCACGGTCCTCGAGGCTCGCCTTCTGCGCGACGAGCTCTTCGATCTGGCCGCGCGTGTCCGTCAGCTGCTTCTGGACGGCGAGAACGTCCTCGATCTTCGACGCCCTGGCCATGATTGCCTGGAGGGCGGACTCGGTCGCCCGGAGGTTGGCGATCCGGGCGCCGAGGTCGACGACCTGCCCGGTCACCTCGTCGGTCGAGATCTCCTGGGCGCGCACGGTCGCGAGATCCCGCAGGCCGGCAAGCGTCCGCTCCCACGCGTCCGCCGGGATCCGGTAGTCCGCAGTCGCCGCGGCATCGGCGCCTGTGCCGGCCTCCTTCGAGCCCGCGACGAACCCGCCGCTGGAGGTGACGAGGTTCGCGGCCGAGGCGGTCGCGGGGCCGACCGAGGCCACCTCGAGCGTCAGCGTGCCCTTGTGGATGATCAGGAGGGTCGGCGGCGGGAGTGGCGCGGCGTTGGCCGTGGCGGCCTGGTCCGTCGAGACCCCGCTGCCGGCCTCCGCCCCGCCCTCCGGGGCCGGCTGGTCCTGGCTCGAGCTTCCCTCGGAGTTCGGGCCGGTTCCGACCGCTGCCCCGACCTTGGACAGGATGGTCGAGGTCTGGCTGCCGCTGAACAGGAGGACGCCGATCGTCATCAGAACCACGACCGCACCGATGACCGTCGCCACCTCGAACTTGCTCTCACGCATGGGCCGGACCCTACCGGCGGCCATCGCCGTCATCGAGCGATGAGAACCCTGAACGGTCGGCCGTTGCCCGCGATCGTGATGCCGCTACTGCCGTCACGGCGAAACCACGACCGACCCTCGCGCCGCCGGACCCGCGAGCCGGCTAGGGCAGGGGCTCGTTGTCGATCAGGCGGGTCGGGCCGAACCGGACCGCGAGCGAGAGGAGCACCGGACCGTCGTCCGGCAGCCGGTCGAGCTCGGCGAGCGTCGAGCCATTGGCGACGCTCACGTAAGCCGGGATCGCGAGCGGCTCGTCGGCGATCGCTGCGGACATCGTGGCTCGCAGCGCCTTGCCCGACCGTTCGCCGCTCTCCCAGCCTGCCCGCGCCGCGAGCAACGCCCGCCGCAGGACCGGGGCCGCGGCGCGCTCGGCCGGGGTGAGGTGGACGTTCCGCGACGACAGCGCCAGCCCATCCGCCTCGCGGACCGTCGGGCAGGCGATGACCTCGGTCGCGATCGCGAGGTCGCGCGCCATCTGGCGGATGACCATGACCTGCTGGGCGTCCTTCTGGCCGAAG
Organism: Candidatus Limnocylindrales bacterium; assembly: GCA_036561285.1. GTDB lineage: Bacteria > Chloroflexota > Limnocylindria > Limnocylindrales > CSP1-4 > CF-46. The sequence goes on from DATBPR010000126.1 coordinate 5,420, forward strand.
TAGGCGTGCTCGGCACCGATCAGGTCGAACAGGATCGCGACGACGGTCGCGACCCCGTCGAGGTGGCCGGGCCGGGCGGCCCCTTCGAGCGGGCGCGCGATCGCGCCGACGGTGACGGTGGTGTCGAACCCCGGCGGGTAGATCTCCGCCACATCCGGGGCGAAGACGAGATCGACGCCCTCGTCCTCGCAGATCGCGATGTCGCGGGCCTCGTTTCTCGGGTAGCGCTGGTAGTCGGCCGCCTCGTTGAACTGGCGCGGGTTGACGAAGATCGTGGCGACAGTCGCGGCGTTGTCGGCGCGGGCTCGTTCCATGAGCGAGCGGTGGCCGGGATGGAGCCAGCCCATCGTCGGCACGAGGCCGATGGGCCGGGGCAGGACGGCCAGGGCCGCGCGCAGGTCGGACCGCGTCCGGACGACGCGGATCCCGGGACGCGCGGCTGGGGACGGGGCCGGCTCGATGGTCGTCATGCCGCGGAGGCTACGCGATCGGGCGGGCGCCCGACCCGGTTCAGAGGTCGCGGTCGAGCGGGATGCCCTCGATGATCGGGGCTGCCCCGGCGTCCAGATGCGACCGGCCGAGGACCTCGTCGAGCACGTCGTCGTCCATCCGGACCGTCTGCTCAGGACCCGGGAACGCGCCGGCGGAGACGTCGGCTGCGTAGGCCTCGGCCGCGGCGAGGATCGTCCCCCGCAGGTCCGCGTACGGCTTCGCGTGCTTCGGGTGCCACGTATCCCAGCCGAGGAGGTCCGTGATCACCTGGACCTGGCCGCTGCAGCCCGGCCCCGCCCCGATCCCGATCGTCGGGATC
>DATBPR010000127.1:0-4404 GCA_036561285.1 Candidatus Limnocylindrales bacterium
AGCGCGCGGAGCCTCCGCCTCAGCCTGAAGCCGTTCACCGTCGTGGGCGCCACGACGCGAGCGGGGAGGATCAGCTCGCCGCTCCGTGACCGGTTCGGCGCGACCTACCGCCTCGACTTCTACGAGGAGGACGACCTCGCCGCGATCGTCGACCGCTCCGCGCGGATCCTCGAGGTCCCGATCGACGACGGGGCGACGCGGGCGATCGCCCGGCGCGGCCGGGGCACGCCGCGGATCGTCAACCGCCTCCTGAAGCGGACCCGCGACCACGCCCAGGTCCACGGCGACGGCCGCGTCGACGAAGCGACCGCCACCGCGGCGATGCGCCAGATGGAGATCGACGACGAGGGCCTCGACTCGACGGACCGCAAGCTCCTCGCGGCGATCACCCAGAAGTTCGCCTCGGGGCCAGTCGGCGTGCAGGCGCTCGCCGCCGTGCTCGCGGAGGAGGTCGAGACGATCGAGGACGTCTACGAGCCGTTTCTGCTCCGGCTCGGGTTCCTCGATCGGACGCCGCAGGGCCGGATCGCGACCGAGGCCGCGCGGTCGCACCTCGCGAAGCTGGGCTACGAGATTCCGCCGCCGCGCCGGGGCGACGCGGACATGCCCAGCCTGTGGGACGCGCCGACGGACACCGGCGCCGCCGACGCCGTCGCCGACACGGGCGAGGCCTCACCCGGCGGGTGAGCACCGACCGGGCTCAACCGCCGCTGACGATGACCGCCGGCCCGAGCAGCTTCCAGGGTCGCGTCGCCCGCTTCGACGTCCGTGTCCCGCCGCCCACCGATGGCTCGACCCGCGCCCGTCTCGGCCGGCTCGACCTTCCGCATGGGATTGTCGAGACGCCGCAGTTCATGCCCGTCGGGACGAACGCGACGGTCAAGGCGCTCCATCCCGACGACATCCGCGAGGTCGGCGCATCGATCATCCTCGCCAACACCTATCACCTCTACCTGCGCCCCGGGCACGAGCGGATCGCCCGGCTCGGCGGTCTCCACCGGTTCATGGCCTGGGACGGCCCGATCCTCACGGACAGCGGCGGGTTCCAGGTTGTCTCGCTGGGCGACCTGCGGGTCGTGGACGAGGAGGGGGTGACCTTTCGGAGCCATCTCGACGGCTCGACCCATCGCTTCACGCCGGAGCTCGCCATGGCCGTCCAGGAGGCGCTCGGCTCGGACATCGGGGTCGCCTTCGACCAGCCCGTCTTCCCGTCGAGCCCTCGAACGGTCGTCGAGGAAGCGACCGCGCGGACCCACCGCTGGGCGGAACGGTCGCTGGCGGCCCACGGCCGGCCGGACCAGGCGCTGTTCGGGATCGTCCAGGGCGGCCTGGATCCGGACCTGCGTGCCGAGAGCTCGCGGTTCATCGCCTCGCTCCCGTTCGACGGCATCTGCATCGGCGGGCTGGCCGGCGACGAGACGCCGGTCCAGCGTGGCGCGGCACTGGACGTGGCGGTCGGCGAGCTCGCGGCGGATCCGCGGCCGCGCTACCTGATGGGGCTCGGATCGCCGGCGGACCTGCTCGACGCCGTCCACCGCGGGGTCGACCTGTTCGATTCGGTGCTGCCGGCGCGCGTCGCCCGGAACGGCCAGCTGTGGGTTCCGGGTGGCCGCTTGAACCTCCGGAACCAGCGATTTCTCGACGATCCGGAGCCCGTCCAGGCGGATTGCCCGTGCCTCCTCTGCCGGTCGTTCTCGCGGGCCTATCTGGCCCATCTCCTGCGGGCCAACGAGCTCCTCGCCTACCGTCTCGCGACTTGTCACAACCTCACCTTCACCCTAGACTTCATGCTCAGGATCCGCACCGCCTTGGGGTCCGGAACCTTCCCCGACGAGTTGCCGGAACTGGCCCTGCGCGCGGGTCGATTGAGCGCCAGTGAAGCCGCGGAGCAGTCCGCGTGAATGGCCGTTCGGTAGCCTGCGTCCGAACGCGGAGGAAGCACGATGGGCTCTCGAGATCGTCCCCACCGCGAGGCGAAGAAGAAGCCGAAGGACAAGTCGGGGCAGCCCAAGCTGTCGTCGCTCTCGGAGCCGCCGCCGATGCAGGCGGAGCTGATCCGGAAAGAGCGCAAGCCCCGAAAGGTCACCGAGGAAGAGACGACCGACGAGGGCTGACGTCGAGGGTCCCGCCCGGGAGCGTGACCTGTCGGTACGGCCACTGATCGACAGGAGCGTGACGGACTCATGGCGTTGACCGGCGAACGGACGGCGGACGAGCGGAATGGCGGCGATCGCGCCGCGGACCGCGCCCAGGCGGAGCGCGGCAAGGCCGTGACCGCCGCGATCCAGGCGATCGAGAAGCAGTTTGGAACGGGCTCGATCATGAAGCTCGGGGCCCACTCGATCACCGCGATCGACGTGATCCCGACCGGCTCGATCGCGCTCGACCTGGCGCTCGGCGTCGGCGGCATCCCCCGCGGCCGGATCACCGAGATCTTCGGCCCGGAGTCGTCGGGCAAGACCACGATCTGCCAGCACGTCATCGCCGAGGCCCAGCGCCGCGGTGGCGTGGCCGCCTTCATCGACGTCGAGCACGCCCTCGATCCGGCCTACGCCCGGGCGTGCGGCGTCAACGTCGACGAGCTCCTCGTCAGCCAGCCGGACACCGGCGAGCAGGCCCTCGAGATCACCGAGACCCTGATCCGCTCGGGCGGGATCGACTGCGTCGTCGTCGACTCCGTCGCCGCGCTCGTGCCGCGCGCGGAGATCGAGGGCGAGATGGGCGACAGCTTCGTCGGCATCCAGGCCCGGCTGATGAGCCAGGCCCTGCGCAAGCTGACGGGCGCGGTCTCCCGCTCGAACACCTCGCTGATCTTCACGAACCAGCTCCGCGAGAAGATCGGGGTCATGTTCGGAAACCCGGAGACGACGCCGGGTGGTCGGGCCCTGAAGTTCTACGCCAGCGTCCGCCTGGACATCCGGCGGATCGAGACGATCAAGACCGGCACCGAGTCGGTCGGCAACCGGGTCCGGATCAAGGTCGTGAAGAACAAGGTCGCGCCGCCGTTCCGGGTCGCCGAGTTCGACGTGATGTACGGCGAGGGCGTCTCGAAGGAAGGCGGCCTCCTGGACGTCGGCGTCGCGATGAGCATCGTCAACAAGACCGGCGCCTGGTTCACGTTCGAGGAGACGCGTCTGGGCCAGGGCCGCGAGGCCTCGAAGGACTTCCTCAAGGCGAACCCGGACGTGGCCACGGAGATCGACCGCCGGATCCGGGGCAAGATCAACGAGATCGAGCTTCCCGTGGAGGGCATCGAGGAAGCCGAGTAGGCCGTGCCTCCCACGCGGCCGAAGGAAACGCCGGCCGAGCGGCGGGAGCGGAAGGCCGCGATCGATGATCCGGCCGTCGTCCTCGAGGCGGCGGCGCGGTTCCTCGAGACGCGTCCGCGATCCGTGACCGAGGTCCGCCGGCGACTCGGCCAGGCCGGCTATCGCACCGAGCTGATCGACGGCGCGATCGAGCGGCTGACGGAGCTCGGCATGCTCGACGACGAGCAGTTCGCGCGCCAGTGGGTGGAGTCACGCGACCGGGCCCATCCGCGCGGCGAGCATGCCCTGATCGTCGAGCTCCGCCAGAAGGGGATCGAGGCGACGACGATCGCGACCGTCCTCAAGGACCGCCGCGAGCTCGCCGTCCGCTGGGAGGACCGGCCGCCGGCGGAAGAACTGCCTGCGGACGACGGCGCGTCACACCCGGACCTCGCCGCCGCGCGGCGGCTGATCGAGCGCAACAGACGCGCCCTGGACCGGGTCGCGGACCCCCGGCAGCGCCGGCAGAAGGCGTACGCGCTCCTTGCCCGCAACGGCTTCGACCCGGAGACGTGCCGCGAGATCGCGATCGAGGCAGCGACCCCACCGGCAGAGGACGCCGCGAACGCGGACGAGGAACCCGCGGTGGTCGAGGAATGAAGCTCAGTCGAGCCGCGCGACCAGCGCCTCCGCGTCCCGGGCGACGCCGACGAGGTTCGCCGAGCCCATGTCGACCAGCCAGGGCGTCCCGATGAAGCTCAGCCCTTGCATCGTGGTCCGGCCGCCGTCGGTGACGGGCAGGCCATGGGCGTCCAGGACGTCGGGTTCGATCCAGTCGAACGCCGCGCGATAGCCCGACGTCCACAGGACGGTCGAGATGCCCTCCGCGGCGAGATCCAGCTCCGGGACCTCGGGCGGATCGAAGGCGAACTGCTCGGGCTCGTCCGGCGGGAGATCCTCCCCGGCGCGCTCGGCGAAGGTGTCGCAGCGGGCGCGGAACCGCTCCTCGAAGAACCCGTCGGCGAACCGAAGGTTCTCGCCGAGGTCCTCGGCGAACCGCGCAGTCGTGCCCTCAGCGCCGGCAAACCGGCCAGTGAGGCGCAGGCCCTGGGCGGCCATCTTGCGCAGGTTCGTATCGTGGCCGCCGCCGTGCCCG
>DATBPR010000128.1:0-5629 GCA_036561285.1 Candidatus Limnocylindrales bacterium
CGCGGGCGCGGGCCGGCGAGGCGATGCCGGACCAGAGGCACTGGCCGGCGTTCGAGCCGATCGCGTCCATCTGCCGTTTCCCGCCGTCGAGAGCCATCGCGTAGTAGCGCTCGTCCTCGACCCAGTAGGCGTCCTCGAAGCGGCGGCGGAGGACCTCCGCATCGGATCGGAGCCGGGCCGCGAGCGCGTCGTCGCCGCGGACCGCGGCGAGATCGGCAATCCGCCGCTTCGCATCGAAGACGTAGCCCTGGACCTCGGCGAGGGCGATGGGGACGATCGCCAGCGCGCCGCTCCGGTCGCGGATGCAGTCGCCGGAGTCCTTCCAGCCCTGGTTGAGCAGCCCGCGGGTCGAGCGCCGCTCGTACTCGATGAAGCCGTCGCCGTCGCGGTCGCCGTACCTGTCGATCCACTCCAGCGCCCGGAGGGCGTGCGGCCAGAGCCGGTCGACGAACGCCCGGTCGCCGGTCCAGTCGTAGGTCGCGGCGAAGAGGATCAGCCAGAGGGGCGTCGAGTCGACCGAGCCGTAGTACGGCGTGTGCGGCAGCTCTCCCGCGCCCGCCATCTCGCCGGTCCGGAGCTCGTGGAGGATCTTGCCGGGATCGGCGTCGCGCCAGTCGTCCACCTCGGTGGCCTGATAGGCGGCGAGCACCTCGAGCGTCTCGACGGCGATCTGCGGCCGGAAGGCGAGGGACTGGAACGAGGCGATGATCGCGTCCCGCCCGAACAGCGTCGCGAACCACGGCACGCCGGCCGCGACGTAGCGCTGGTCCGGGCCCGGCCCGTCGTTGATCAGGAGGCGCAGGTCGGCGAGCGATCGGTTGAGAGTCAGGTTGAAGAGCTCGTGGTCCGTCTGGATCGCGGTCGTGCCACGACCCCAGGCATGGTAGGCGCCGGCGCCGTCGTCGCCGGTGACCCGGGGTGGCTCGGGGAAGAGCGAGGCGGGCCGGTCGTCGGCGGTCTGCTCTTCGCCCTTCGCGGTGATCGACGGCCAGATCGTCCAGTGGAGCTCGTAGCGATCGCCCGGATCGAGGCTCACGTCCCAGCGGAACCGGACGCTGCCGCCGCCCTGGACCTGATCGTCGGAGCGGCTGTCGATCGCGCCGAAGGCGGTCGCCGGCTCGGTGAAGGCGATGTGGGTCGAACGGCGGCGGGCGTCGAGGCCGTCGTAGCGGAACGTCGCCCGGGAGGCGGTGAGGGCGATCGGGAGGGACGTGCCGCGCTTCGGCCGGGGGTAGCCGCGGACCTCGAAGATGTCGGCGTCATCCGCGCCCAGCTCGAGCTCGATCGGGAACTTGATCGGCCGCCCGGAGTGGTTGACGATCCGGATCTTCTCCTCCATCGCCCCGACGCCGATGAGCCGGTCGCGGGCGATCCCCAGCGTCCGCCCGACCACCTGGTCGTCCGGCTGCATCTTGGCGTCCGGGTTGCGATCGGCGCTCGGGTTCGTCAGCTGGATCGAGCCGCGGTAGTTGGCCCCCATCGAGCCCTGCAGCAGCACGGGCCGCTCGCCGCCGACGCGGAGCGAGCAGCACGACAGCAGGCGCGTGTCCGACTGGTAGAGGCCCAGCCCGCGCGAGTCCGGGTGGATGTCGCCGAACGGGTCGGTCAGCAGGTACAGGTTGCCGTGCTTCAGGACCTGGACGCTGCCGAGGTCGGTCGCCTTCTGGATCGGCACGTTGCGCGGCTCGACGAAGGCGATGCCATCGTCCTTCGACGCGTGGCGACGGAGGGACGGCTGGGACGGGCCGGTCCGTGTGGTCGTCCGAGCGGGCTCCGCCGCCGGCTGAGCGCCGACCGGGTCGCTCGCCGGCGACGTGACGGCGGACGGATCTCCCGCCGGGCCTGGCTCAGCGGGCCGCGCCATCGGTTCCGTCGAGGTGCGAGAGACGTTCCGCCTGGTCAGCCATGACCAGGGCGTCGATCAGCCGGTCGATGTCCCCGTCGAGGACCCGCGGCAGCGCCGACAGGTCGAGGTGGATCCGATGATCGGTCAGGCGGTCCTGGGGAAAGTTGTACGTCCGGATCTTGTCGCTCCGGTCGCCGCCACCGATCATCGACCGCCGGGCGGCGGAGTCGGCGGCGCGCTGCTCGGCCATCTGCCGGTCGTAGAGCCGGGAGCGGAGGACCGACAGGGCCTTGGCCTTGTTCTTGTGCTGGCTCTTCTCGTCCTGGATCTCGACGACCAGGCCGGTGGGCAGGTGCGTGATCCGGACCGCCGAGTCCGTCGTGTTCACCGATTGGCCGCCCGGCCCCGAAGAGCGCTTGACGTCGATCCGGAGGTCCTTGTCCTCGTCGATCTCGATCTCGACATCGTCGACCTCGGGCATGACAACCACCGTCGCTGTCGAGGTATGGATCCGGCCGGACGACTCCGTCGCCGGGATGCGCTGGACGCGGTGGACACCGCCCTCGAACTTCAGGCGGCTGTAGGCGCCGTCGCCGTGGACCTGGACGATCGCCTCCTTGATCCCGCCGATGCCGGTCTCGTTCAGGCTCAGCAGCTCCGGCGTGAACCGGTGGCGCTCGGCATAGCGGACGTACATCCGGTAGAGCTCCGCGGCGAAGAGCGCCGCCTCTTCGCCGCCGGCGCCGGCCCGGATCTCGAGGATCACGTCGCGGTCGTCGTTCGGGTCGCGCGGCAGGAGGAGCACCTTCAGCTCTTCGACGAGGCGCACCTCGTCGGCGCCGAGACGGTCGATCTCGTCGTTCGCCATGGCCCGCATCTCCGGATCGGCGTCCCCCGCGTCGCGCAGCTCGCGGGCGCCGGCCAGCTCGGCCCGCGTCGCCTCCAGCGACCGGAACGCGGCAACGACCGGCTCCAGCCGGGCGAGCTCCTGGCCGATCCGCCGAAGCGCGTTCGGGTCCGAGGTGATCTCGGGCGTGGCGAGCTGCGCCTGGAGCGCGTCGTACTGGACCGCGATCTCGCGGAGCGTCGCGTCGATGCCTGCGTCGTCGGCGCCCGCCGTCACGGCCGGTTCGCCTGCGTTGTGCCAGCCGCCGTCGGCCGCGCGACGGACGTCCGGTCCATTCCCGCGGCGGTCGAGCTCATGCCCCCGGGACGGGCGGATCGATCGTCACGGCCGCGCCGCCGGTCGTCTCGGCCGGCGTCGGCTCGACCCCGCCCGCGGCCCCCGCCTCGCGCGGCTTCGGCAGGGCGAGCCGGTCGCGGGCGAACGCCGCGGAGCCGGCCGGGAGGGCCTCGCCGTCGGCTTCGAGGGCCTGCTCCATCGACACGATCGCGACCTCGATCATGTCATCCGTCGGCTGCCGCGTCGTGATCTTCTGGACGAGGATCCCGGGGTACATGATCGCCCGGACGAGGGCGTTTCCACGATGGCGGGCGCCCCATTTGAGGATCTCGTAGCCGACCGCGGCGATGACCGGGATCAGGAGGATCCGGCTCAGGATCATCACGATCGGATCCTGCCGGCCGACGAAGCTGAACGCGATGATCGACAGGGCGATCACGACGACCAGGAACTCGGTACCGCAGCGGGGATGCGCCGTGGGGTACTTGCGGACCTCGGAGACGACGAGCGGGTCGCCGTGCTCGAGCGCGTGGATCGTCATGTGCTCGGCGCCGTGGTACTGGAAGACGCGGCGGACGTCGTCGGACCGCGCGATCAGGAGCAGGTAGCCGACGAAGATCGCGACGCGGACGAGGCCCTCGACGAGGTGTTGGACGAAGCCGTTGGCGATGTTCGCCGTCGTGGCGCTCGCGATGAACAGGGGCAGCAGGAAAAAGATCCCGACGCCGAACAGGAGCGTCAGCCCGAGCATCAGCGCGATCGAGCCCTTGCCGAGCTCGACGCCTTCGTCGCCGTCCTCGCCCGTGCCGGCCGCCTGGACCGACGCGCTTCGGACGAGCCAGCGCGTGCCGACGAACAGCGTCTCGTACAGGACGACGAGCCCGCGGATGAAGGGCATCTTCGCCCAGCGACCGCCGTGGACGCCGCTGTCGAGGCGCTCGGTGGCGTAGACGATCCGGCCGTCCGGATGGCGAAGGGCGACCGCGATCGCGTCGCGACCGCGCATCAGGACGCCTTCGATCAGCGCCTGACCGCCGTACGAGTAGCGAGGCATTGCCGGAAGTCTACCGGCTGGCGTCGATCGGGCCGCCTCGCTCGATGGTCCCGTCCGTTGCAGCCACGCGCCGCCTGGCAGCCTCGACGTACGCCTCGTCGAGCTCGATCCCGATGAAGCGGCGCCCGGTTTCGAGCGCGGCGACCGCCGTCGAGCCGACGCCCATGAACGGATCCAGGACGAGCTCGCCCGGGTTCGTGCCCCACCCGATGAGCTGGCGCAGCACGCGAAGCGGCTTCTGGGTCGGGTGAACGGGATCCTTGACCCGTTCCCGGCCGGCGCAGATCGGCGCCTCGATGAAGTTGTGCATGTCCCGCTGGCGGCCGAAGTTCCACGTGTGGCCGCGATCCCAGCAGGCGACGATCAGCTCGCAGGAGTTCAGGAACCCGGCGCGGCGGAGCTTCGGCGGCGGGTTCGTCTTGTGCCAGACAACGAACTGGAACGTGTCGAAGGCCGGATCGAACGCTTCGTGCCACCGGCCGAGCAGGTTGTACGACGTGAACGCAAAGATCGTGCCCGTCGGCCGGAGGACGCGGCGGAACTCCGGCAGCCAGGCACCAGGATCGAACGGCGCCTGATCCCACGCGGCGACATCGTTGTTGAACGCCTTCCGCCACGACATCTCGATGTTCCCGGTCGAGTACGCGCCGAGGTTGTACGGCGGATCCGTGCAGATCAGGTCGACGCTCTGGTCCGGGATTCGAGCGAGCAGCTCGCGGCTGTCGCCGTGCCAGAGGGTCGCCGCCGGTTCGTCGGACGCGCGATCGGCGCTCTCGGAACTGTCGAGGTCGGGCAGCGGTTCGATCACGGGCGAAGCGTAGCGCCGCGGGGAATCAGAACGCCGGGTCCGTGGACCCGGCGTCGGTTGGTGGCGGCGAATTGGATCAGGCGCGTGCCTGGCGCTCCAGGCGCTTCTGGAACCGCTCGACCTGGCCGGCGGTGTCGATGATCGTCTGCTTGCCCGTGAAGAACGGGTGGCAGTTCGAGCAGACGTCGACGCGCAGCTCCGGCCGGGTGGAGCCGACGGTCCACTCGAGGCCGCACGAGCCGCAGTGGACCTTGGCCTCGTAGTACTTGGGATGGATGTCCGGCTTCACGTGAAACTCTCTTCTCCGACGCCTTCCGGTCCGGGGCTTCCGGCCGGTGGTCGACGGCTGTTCGCTGCGGGCTCTACGCCTTGGCAGCGGCGGTGGTCGGGGCCTCGACGGCCTCGACCCGGATCCGCTTCTTGTTCTTGGTGGCGTGCTCGAACCGGACCTTGCCGGTCGTGGTGGCAAACACTGTGTAGTCGCGGCCGAGACCGGTCCCCGTCCCGCTGAGGAAGGTCATCCCGCGCTGCCGGACGATGATCGAGCCGGCCGGCACGAGCTGGCCGTCGCCGACCTTCACGCCGAGGCGCTGGCCGACCGAATCGCGGCCGTTCTTCGAGCTGGAACCAGCCTTCTTGTGGGCCATCGCGGCTACCCGTCCTTCTTCGTGTTGCGCGGCGCCTTCGGCTTCGCGCTTGCGGGCTTGGCATCGGCCGCGCCCGACTGGGTCTTGGCGC
>DATBPR010000129.1:0-1982 GCA_036561285.1 Candidatus Limnocylindrales bacterium
CCGGAATGCCGTCGCGTCGCCACCGTTCCACGGCAACGACCAGGGTGTCGCCGACGATCTCCTCCGCGAGGCCGAAGTCGCCGACGAGGCGGACGAGCGACGTGGTCAGCCGGGCCGCCTCGTCGCGGAAGACGGTTGCGAGGGCTGCGTCGGAGCGGGCCTGGTCGGCTCCGATCATCTCCGGCGAGGATCCCGCCGGAGCCTCAGCGACCCGGCCATGAACCCGCCTCAGCCCTGTTCGAGGACTGGACGGATCTCGACGGCCCCTCGCGGTGGCCACGCCTTGGCCAACCGGAGCGCCTCGTCAAGATCGGCGACCTCGATCTCCGCATACCCGCCGATCACCTCATTGCCCTCGAGGAATGGCCCGTCGGTCACGATTGGGCGGTCGTCGTTCGCCCATCGGACGGTCGTGGCATTCATCGGCCAGCCGAGCTGGTTGCCGCCCGTGATCTTCGACCGGTGCTCCGCGAACCACTCCGTCACGCGGGCGTACTGGGCCGCGCGGTCCTCGTCACTCATGCGGGCAAAGCGAGCGGTGTCTTCACCGTCCGCGCAGAACATCAGGACGAAACGCATCGAGCCACCTCCATCCATTCAACGAATGAGGGCGGTCGAATTCTGACAGGCGTCCTGATCGACGAGGCCCTGCGGTCCAGCGGCTTCGACACCGGCGTCGGCGCGCTCGGCTTGGGCCGGAAGGTCAGGCGATGGGTGCCCCGACCATCAGCGTCACGACGAGGAGGAGCGCGAAGAGGGCCACCACGAAGACGGCGGTCTCCAGGTCGTTCGAGCGCGTGGTTCGCTGCTGCACGCCATCACCCCAGATCAGACCGGTACCCAACCGGTCGACGGACCATAGACGGCGGCCGTTCACGGGCCGTTACGGGAAGGACCGCGATTCGTGAAATCCGCATCGCGACGCGCGGCGCCGCGCCGGGAGAACCGTGGGAAGGGAGCCCGGGTGGAGACGGCTCCACCGATGACGAACGGCCGTCAGATGCTGTGCCCGCGCAATTGCGGGCTCCGACTTGCGCCGATCCGTCCTCCCGTGCGTCAGCTGAAGGGGCAGCTCGCCCCCACCAGCACGAGCATCAGGATGCTCCCCGATGCCGGCGTGAAGCGTACCTCGGCCTTGCAACCCGTCGCCGGGCCGGTCGCCTCCAGGATGATCGTCCCGTCCTCGAGCGGCGAGCCGACGTCGACGGTCCAGCCCTGGGCGGCGAGGCCGTCCCGGATCGTCCGGCTCGCGGTCGTCGGATCGAGGTTCGAGTTGAACATCCCGCTCGAGGCGCTCCCGATCTCGCTCTCGCTCTGATCGGGGAGCTTCGGGAACGAGGGCGGCACCTTGTCGAGGATCCGGCCGAAGCCCTGCACGTCGGTGGTGGTGACGGGGCTGGTGACCACGGCGCTCGGGCCGCCGGGAACGGGGGTCAAGCGCGGTTCGGCGGTGGACCGGCCAGTCTGTGATGGCGCAGGAGATGCCGCGGACGCGCAACCGGCGAGGACGAGGGCGACCGCGAGGCCGAGCAGCCGGAGCCGGCGCGGGGACGTCACGCGGGCATCGTACCGGCGGTCGCGACGCCCGGACAGAGTGAGACCGCCGTCGCGCCCCAGCACGACGGCGGTCTCGAGGCCGCGTACCCGCTCACCAGGTCCGCGGCGGGTCAGCACGGATCCTTGCGATCAACATGCCGCCCGATCGTCCCGAGCCCCCAGGCGCGGAACGGTTGATGGTCAGCGGAGCCCGGCCGCCTGGGCCGCCAGCACCGCCGGGAGAAGGACGAGGATCAGGATCAGCGCGAGCCCGACCATGAGTCCGGTCCGGATGGTGATGGCGAGGAGCCCTTGGGTGTCCCGCTTCATGGCCGTGAGACGCCACGGTGCCTCCCGATGTTGCGCCCTCCACGAGGGAGATTCGTCTCCATCGTGTAACGATTCCAGGTCCGACGACCGTCGAACACCTGTTCTATTCTATGGGT
>DATBPR010000130.1:0-1628 GCA_036561285.1 Candidatus Limnocylindrales bacterium
ACCCGGGCCGCGACCCCGCTCTCGAACGCCCCAAGCTCGTTCGATGCGCCGATGAACACCCAGTTCACGGACGCGACCCGGCCGCGGATCCGCTCCGGCGAGAGCACCCGGAGGATTGTGTTCCGGATGATCATGCTGATCCCGTCCGTCACGCCGGACACGAACAGCGCGACGAGCGAGAGCCAGAAGACCGTCGACGCCCCGAAGACGATCATGCTCACCCCGAAGCCCGCGACGCAGATCAGGAGCGTCCGGCCGGCATGGCCGCTCGGCGGGCGGCGGGTCGCGACGAGCATCACGAGCAGTGCGCCGATCGACGGTGCCGTCCGGAGCACCCCGAGCCCGACGGCGCCGACGTGGAGGATGTCGGTCGCGTAGATCGGCAGGAGGGCGATCGCCCCGCCGAAGAAGACGGCGAACAGGTCGAGGGCCATCGAGCCGATGAGGGCCGGCGTCCGGCGGACATAGCGGATGCCGCCGAGGAGGCTCTCCACGAACGGCTCGCCCTCGACGGGCGGCGGGACCGGCTTCGGGGCGATCGTCCAGAGGCAGGCCGTGGACAGGACGAGCAGGACCGCGATGACGGCGTACGTCGCCGGGATGCCGATGACCGCGATCGCGATCCCGCCGGCCGCCGGTCCGAGGATCCCGCCGGCCTGGCTGACGCTGCTGAGCGTCGAGACGCCGCGGGCCGCCTGCTCGCGCGGCACGACCTGGGCCTCGAGGGCCGTGAGCGCCGGCCGCTCGAAGCCGCTTGCGATGCCCGTCACGAAGATCACGGCGAGGATTCCGAGGAGCGTCGCGCCGGCGGCGGCCAGCCCGGCAAGGACGATCGCGCAGAGGACGAGGATCGTGCTCGTCAGGACGACGATCCCGCGCCGCTCGCGGCGGTCGGCTACATGGCCGCCGAAGAGGACGAGCGACAGGGCGGGGATCGCCTCGACCAGACCGAGCCAGCCGAGGGCCAGCGGGTCGCGCGTCAGCTCATAGGTCTGGAACGCGACGACCGTCGCCAGCGCACTGACCGCCAGGGCGTTCGTCGAGCGGGCGCCGACGAGCGCCCGGAACTCGCGGAGGGCGAACAGGGAACGATCCGGCGGATTGGGCACCGCCGGATCGTACGGGACGCCGGGAAAACCGGGCACCGGAGGTCCTCGACTGTTTCGCGAGTGACGATATGCGATAGAGTGGAGCGTGGAACGACGATGACCGACGACGCCCTGGACCGACTGGCCCCGCTGGCGGACCCTGTCCGCCGGTCGCTGTATGCCTTCGTCGTTGCCCAGCCGGACGCGGTCGATCGGGATGCCGCCGCGGCCGGCGTCGGCGTGGGCCGGCCGCTCGCCGCGTTCCACCTCGACCGGCTCGCCGCGGCGGGCCTTCTCGAAGTCGAGTACCACCGTCGCAGCGGCCGCACCGGCCCGGGTGCGGGGCGCCCCGCCAAGTTCTACCGGCGGACCCGACGTCTCGAGACCTCCGTGTCGCTTCCGCCGCGCCGGTACGACGACCTTGCCGAGATCCTGGCCGAGGGTGTCGAGCAGTCGGCCGGTGCCCGCGCGGAGGCCCTCGACGCTGCGAGCCGGCGCGGCCACGAGCTCGCGTCCGCGACGGACGCGCCACACGATCGT
>DATBPR010000131.1:0-4673 GCA_036561285.1 Candidatus Limnocylindrales bacterium
ATGACCTGGACCCCGAGCCAGACGCCCATCGCGGCGATCAGGATCGTCAGCATGGCCGCGACGACGACGCCCGGCGAGAACTGGAGGCCCGGCCGCGGCTGCGCGATCGGCTTCGGGACGCTGATGACCGTCTTCGCCACGGGCGCGCCGCCACGCTCCCGGCGCCACTGGGCGATGATCTCCTCCGGGTCGAGCCCGAGGTACGTCGCGTAGTTGCGCAGGAACCCCTTCGTGTAGACGTCGCCCTGGAGCTCGCCGTACTCGCCCTGCTCGAGGGCCGCGAGGTAGCGCGCCCGGATCTTCGTGTCGCGCTCGGCGCGGTACAGGTCGACGCCCTTCCGCTCGCGGGCGGCATACAGCTTCTCGGGAAGCGTCAGACCGGTCGAGGCACGCGCGACGTCGCGATCGGCGTCACCCCGCCCGGATCCGAGCCGCAGCCCATCCGGACGGGTCGTGGCGGCGCCCCGTCTCACGTCGTCGCGTGTCGTCATCGAACCCTGTCCTCGCCGGCCGAACCCGCTCGCGCGCCGGGGGGCGACCTCAGGGGGAAGGATACCCCGACCTCGCCCCGAGTCGACAGGACGGCGATGACTCTTTCGTTCATCGGCGGATTCCCTGCGCGGTTTCTGCCGCGCGATCCCCGGTCAGCCCTCGGTTTCGTCGCCGTTGTCGGGGGACCGGAGCCAGTTGTCGGGCCCGTAGATGTGGCGCGGGGTCGCCGGGTTCCGCGGGTCCTGCGGTCCGACGATCCCGTACCGCTCGAGCTCGTCGATCACCCGGCTCGCCCGGGCGAAGCCGAGCTTCAGCTTCGTCTGGAGCATCGAGGTGCTGGCCCGCTGCGAGGTGAACACGAGCTCGGCCGCGGGGATCGTCATCTCGTCGACGCCGTAGGTCCGGAGCCAGGCGAACTGCCCGCCGTCGCCGCCGACGCCGTCCTCGGGGTCGGCGAACGCGAGGATGTCCTCGTCGTAGAACGTCCGGCCGTTCGTCTGGTCGAGCCAGTGGCGGGTGACCTCGGTCACCTCCCGGTCGCTGACGAAGACGCCCTGCATCCGGACCGGGCGGGGCAGGTCGACCGGCTGGAACAGCATGTCGCCGCGGCCGATCAGGTCCTCGGCGCCGGGCGCGTCGAGCACGGTTCGCGAGTCGACCATCGAGGCCATCGCGAACGCGATCCGCGACGGGACATTGGCCTTGATCAGGCCGGTCACGACGTTGACCGAGGGACGCTGCGTCGCGAGGACGAGGTGGATCCCGACGGCCCGCGCCTTCTGGGCGATCTTGACTACCGGATCCTCGACCTTCCGGCCCTCGCGCATGATCAGGTCGGCCAGCTCGTCGATGATCAGGACGATGTACGGCATCCGTTCGGCGCCGTTCCGGCCGGCCGCCTCCAGGCCGCTGTTGAACGCGTCGATGTTCCGGACGCTGTGGCTCGCGAGGAGCTTGTAGCGCTCCTCCATCTCGCGGACAGCCCAGTTCAGGACCGCCTTGGCCTCGGTCGGCTCGACGATCACGTGCTGGAGGAGATGGGGCAGGCGGTCGTACGAGGCGAGCTCGACGCGCTTGAGGTCGATCAGGACGAGGCGGACCTCGTCGGGCCGGGCGTGCATCAGGAGGCTCGTGATCAGGGCGTTCACGCAGACGCTCTTGCCGGAGCCCGTCGCGCCGGCGACGAGGAGGTGGGGCATCTTGGCGAGGTTCGCCGCGATCGAGGCACCGGAGACGTCCCGGCCGAGGGCAAACGTCAGGGGGCTGGTCGCCGCCAGCATGTTCGTCTCCTCGACCAGGGGCCGGAAGCCGACGACCTCGCTGACGGCGTTCGGGATCTCGATGCCGACGACATCCTTGCCCGGGATCGGCGCCTCGATCCGGATGGAACGGGCGGACAGGGCCATCGCCAGGTCGTCGGCGAGGGCCTCGATCCGGGAGACCTTGACGTGGTGCTCGGGCTTCACCTCGTACTGGGTCACGACCGGGCCGGAGTTGACTGCGACGACCTTCGCCGGGATCGCGAAGCTGAGCAGCTTCTCCTCGATCCGGCGCGTGTTCGAGGCGTGGTCGATCGCCGCGTTCGGGCGCCCGATCGGGGTCACCTCGAGGAGCTCGATCGGGGGCAGCGTCCAGTCGATCGCCTGGAGGCTCTCGAGGGCCGTCGGCTCGCGATCGTCGGTCAGCACGGCGGCCGCGCGGGCCGGCGCGGCGATTCCGACCCCGGCTCCGGCCCCGTGGCCGTTCGACCGGGCCGGCGCAACCCCGTCTCCGCCGCCGGTCCAGACGGTCTGGCTCATCGGCGCGGGGCCGGTCCTGGCCGCGGGCTCGTCGAGGATGCTCGACGCGGTGGCCGCCGCGGTCATGCCGGTGACGAGCGGCGAGGGCGCGACCGCCTTGCCGGCGTCCATGACCGGGACGCCGGCCACCTTGTCGGCCGCCTTGGCCTTGCCGTTCTTCGCCGTCGCCGGCTCCTCGCCCGGCTCGCGCTGGAGCGAGGCCTTGGTCGTCGCTCCGACCCAGCCGGCGGTCTTCGTGACCGGATGGAGGAGCTCCTTCAGCTGAACGTTGAAGGCCAGCATCAACCCGACGGCCACGATCGCGAGGCAGATGACGAAGGCACCGGGCCCGGTCAGCAGTGGCTCGAGGGACCTTGCGAGGAACCGACCGATGCTCCCGCCACCGCGCTCCGTGCCGAGCACGTTCAGGTCGAGAATCTCGAGCACCCCGAGGAACCCGAGGAAGGCGATCGCGATCCCCGCGAGCGTCGCGCCCCAGCCGGAGCCGGGCTTCGTGCCGGGGCCCCACTCGAGGTACCAGCCGGCACCGAGCAGCAGGAACGGCAGGAGCCAGCGCCCCGTCGCGAACCATGGCGCGATCGAGTCGCGCCACCAGTCCGTCAGCGCCCCCTGGCCCGGCAGGGCCAGGGCGATCAACGTGACCGCGCCGAGGACGAGCAGGCAGATCCCGACGATCGAGCGGGCGACGTCCGGTGAGACCGAGATCGACGGGACCGGGACCGGCGGCAGCGACGAGCCGCTCGACCGGCGACGACGCGTCGTCGAGGACGTCCGGCGGGTGGTCCGGCGGCGGGTCGCCACGTCAGACCTCGACCACGACCGGGAAGACCATCGGGCGGCGCTTCGTCTGCTCGTAGAGGTAGCGCGAGACGCCGTCCTTGATCTGGCTCTTCAGCAGAGCGATCTCGCTGATGTGGTCGCCGGGGTTCTGGACCGACGCGAGGATCCGCTCGATCGCCTCGGCCATCATCGGATCCTGCTCGTTCAGGTGGACGAAGCCGCGGGTGATGATCTCCGGCCGGCCGAGGACGTTGCCGGTCTGCTTGTCGACCGTGACGACGATCATGAACATCCCGTCGTTGGCGAGGGCCCGCCGGTCGCGGAGGACGATCTCGCCGACCTCGCCGACGGACAGCCCGTCGACGAAGACGTAGCCGGCGGGAACCGGCGTGCCGCGTCGGGCGGATCCGTCGGCATCGATCTCGATGGGTGTCCCGTTCTCGATGATGAAGACGTTCTCCGGGGCGACACCGGTCTCGATGGCCAGGCGACCGTGCTGGACCTGCATTCGGAACTCGCCGTGGATCGGGATGAAGTATTTCGGCTTCGTCAGGCCGAGCATCAGCTTCAGCTCTTCCTGGCTCGCGTGACCGGACACGTGGGCCCGCTTGATCGTGTGGTAGAAGACGTTCGCGCCGGCCTTGAACAGGTTGTCGATCGTCCGGGAGACGTACTCCTCGTTGCCGGGGATCGGGCTGGCACTGACGATCACGGTGTCGCCGGGCTGGATCTCGACGAACCGATGGTCCCGGTTCGCCATCCGGGCCAGGCCCGACATCGGCTCGCCCTGGGCACCGGTCGTGGCGATGACGAGCTTGTCGTCCGGGACGTCCTTGATCTTGTCCTTGGCCACCATCCGCGACGGCTCATAGGTCAGGTAGCCGAGATCCGTCGCGATCCTGGTGTTCTGCTCCATCGATCGGCCGATGACCGCGACCCGCCGGTCGAAGCTGGCGGCCGCGTCCAGGACCTGCTGGATCCGGGCGATGTTGCTCGCGAAGGTCGCGACGATCACCCGCCCGTCGAGCGGCTCCATGATCTCGCGGAACGCCTCACCGACGGTCCGCTCCGACGGCGTGTATCCGGGGTTCTCCGCTCGGGTCGAGTCGGACAGGAGGCAGACGACCCCTTCCGCCCCCATCTTCGCGAGGATCGCGAAGTCGGAGAGCTTGCCGTCGACGGGGGTGTGATCGAACTTGAAGTCACCGGTGTGGACGACGACGCCGACCGGCGTCCGCAGGGCGATCCCCATCGCGTCCGGGATCGAGTGGCCGATCCGGAACGCGACGACGCCGAACGGGCCGATCTGGAGCTCGTCGCCCGGCTCGAGGGCGAGGAGCGGGTTGTTGTGGAGCTTGTGCTCCTTGATCTTGTTGCCGAGCAGCCCGCGGGCGAGCGTCGAGGCATAGATCGGCACGCCCGGGAACTCCGGGAGGACGTACGGCAACCCGCCGACATGATCCTCGTGGGCATGCGTGATGAGGAACGCCCTGACGTTCGCCTTCCGATCGCGGAGGTACGTGATGTCCGGGACCACGAGGTCGATCCCGAACATCTCCTCGTCGGGGAACATCAGGCCGCAGTCGATGACGACGATGTCCT
>DATBPR010000132.1:0-5559 GCA_036561285.1 Candidatus Limnocylindrales bacterium
TCCTCCACTACTTCGCCGACCTGTCCGTCGACGACGTCGCGCGGGCCCTGGGCAAGAGCCCCAACACGATCAAGAGCCAGCTGCGCGTCGGGCTGGGCCAGCTTCGGACGGCGTGGCAGGGCGCCGACGATCGGAGGATCCGGGATGTCGGGTGATCGCTTCGACCTGGAGCTCCGGGACGTCCTCCGCGAGCAGGCCGCCCAGGCGCCGGTCGTCCTGACCCTCGGCGAGCTCCGCACGAGGGCCGGCTCACGGCCTCGCTGGTCCGGCCGGATCGGGATGGGTCCTCTCGCCCTCGGCACCGCGATCGCGGCGATCGTCGCCCTGGCGTTGATCGTGTCGCTGAGCCCGGCGCGCCTGCCGTCCACCGCCGGCGGCTCGCCCTCCCTCCCGGTTGCCGCGAGCGCGCCGGCCGTCGTGCCGGTCCCGTCGGTCGCGTCGTCGCCGGTCGTGCTCGGCTCGTCGGGCTCGGCCGTCGTCGTCCGGGTCGCGGGTGACCGGCTCGACGTCCTCGAATGGAAGGTGGACGGCTCCTGGCGCTCGATCGCGACCGTGCCGTCGTTGTCTTCCGCGCTCGGCGACTGGGCGTTCGATGGCTACCACGACATCGCAGTCTCCGATGACGGCCGGCTGGCGATCCCCGTCGCACGCGGTCCGGCGGGGGCGCAGGAGACACGCCTGGCAATCCTCGACCTGACCCGCCCGACGGCGCCGCCGACCCTCCTCCAGGGCATCGGTGCGCCGGCGTTCCTGCCGGACGGCACGCTGGTTGGGCTCGGCCTCGACGGGGGCAACACCGTCGTCCGCTCCGGGCCTCCCTACAGCGGAACGGCCGTGGCCCTGGTCCTCCCGGCGGATGTCGAGGTGGTCGGCCCGGCCGGGAACGTGACCACGCCCCTGTCATTGCTGGCCGGCGGTGCCGGCGTGTTCGGCCTCCAGGTGCGCCAGGACGCGAGCGGCAAGGTCGTCCGGCCGCAGGAGCTGGTCGCGATCCGCTGGGATGGCTCGCTCCAGCCGGCCGACCCGACCGTCGAGCCGATGCTGGTGACGGGCGCGGACCGGCTCGTCGACCGGCTCGGGCGAACGGCGTTCGTCCAGGATCCGCACGAGGCCGCGACACCCGCCTTCGTGGCGCAGGCACCCGGCCAGAAGCCCGTCGTGCTCGGTTCGGTGGCCGTGAGCACGAATGCCTGGCGGCCCGGCGGACGCGACCTGGCGTTCGTCGACAACGGGATCCTGACGACCTGGGACGGAGCCTCACCGCCGATCGCCGTTGGGCCGCTTCCGATGCCCTGGGACGGCTCGTTCATCTCCGGCTTCTCGACGCACGCGGTGTACATCGCGCACGACGCTCAGACATGGGCCGTCCCGTTCGGCGAGTGCCTGCGCTGCGGCAACCCATCCGGCCACCTCGACGGGCATGTCATCCGGGTGCTGCCATGACGGATCAGACGGGCGGCAACCCGTCGAAGACGTCGTCCGCCACGATCGAGCGGTGGATCTGGTTGGTGCCCTCGTAGATCTGGGCGCCCTTCGCGTCGCGCATGAGCCGCTCGATGCCGGTCTCCCGCGAATAGCCGCTCGCGCCGAACAGCTGGACCGCGTCCGTCGCGACCCGCATCGCCGTGTCGGAAGCGGTCCACTTCGCCAGCGACGACGCGACGCTGATCGGCTCACCGCGGTCCCTGGCGGCCGCCGCCTGGCGGGTGAGGGCCCGGGCGGCCTCGATGTCCCGGGCCATCTCGGCGACGAGGAACCGGAGCGCCTGGCGGTCGGCCAGCGGCCCACCGAACGCGGTTCGCTGGCGGAGGTAGGCCGCCGCCTGCTCGAGCGCGGACCGGGCCAGCCCGACGCACGCCGCGGCGATCGAGATCCGGCCCTCGGCGAGGGCGGACAGGGCGATCCGGTAGCCCTCGCCCTCCGACCCGAGCCGGTTCGCGACCGGGACGAAGCAGTCCTCGAACACGAGCTCAGCCGCCGGGCACGCCCGGATCCCCATCTTCTTCTCGTGCGCGCCGAACGTGAACCCGGCCATCCCCCGCTCGACGAGGAACGCGGCGATCCCCTTCTGGCCCACCGACGGGTCGACCGACGCGAAGACGAGGTACCGATCCGCCTCCGGCGCGTTGGTGATCCAGATCTTCGTGCCGGTGAGCCGGTAGCCCTCCGGCGCGTCGGCCGGCCCCACCCGCTCGGCGCGCGTCCGGATCGCCGCGGCATCCGAGCCGGCGTGCGGCTCGGTCAGGGCGAAGGCGCCGAGCGCCGCACCTGACACCATCGGTCCCAGCCAGCGCTCGTGCTGCTCCGCCGTTCCCCACGTCACGACCGGGTACTGCGAGAGGATGTGGACCGACAGGCTCACCGCCGAGGCCAGGTCGGCGGCGCCGATCTCCTCCATCACGAGCGTCCAGCCGACGTAGCTGAAGCCGCCGCCGCCGATGGACTCGGGCAGGGGCGCGCCGGCCAGGCCCAGGTCGCCCATCCCGGCGAAGATCGACCGGTCGAACCGCTCGGCCTCGTCGCGCTCGATCGCGGTCGGGGCGATCGACCGCCGCGCGAACTCCCGCGCGGTGTCGCGGAGGAGCCGCTCCTCGTCCGTCAGCGGCCAGCTCAGGGCTCCGTCCTCCTCGCGGTGTGTCGCCGCAGCGACCCACGTCGGTTCCGGTCGCCACCGATCGCCAGCGTAGGATACCGGGCGTGCCCGAGCCCGAAGGCCCCGTCGCGGAGGCGGCCACTCCCGTCACCCGCTCACCGGCGGAGTCCGGCGATCCCGCGACGGCCGTTCCGTCGAGCGCGGCGGAGGTCATCCACGCCTCGCCGGACGCGGTCGGGATTCTCGACGGCGACCTGACGGTCCTCGCCTGGAACGCGGCCGCGGAGCGCCTGTACGGCATCCCCGCCGCGAAGGCGATCGGCCGGAGCCTGCGCGACATCCTGCGGGTGGAGATGCCCGGCCATGACGACGTCGTCGGTCAGCTCGTCCGGCCGAGCCTCGCCCGGAACGGCTTCTGGACGGGTCGGGTCGCCCAACGGGTCCAGGTCGGCTCGCTCGCGGGGACGGATCTGATCGTCGATACGACCGTGATCCTCGTCCACGACCCGGGCGTGCCGATGCCCCGGATGCTGGTGACCAACCGCGACGTCACCGCAAGTGCCCGCCTCGAGGCAGAGATGGCCGCCCTGGCGTCGCTCGTCACCGTCACGGGCCATGCCCGCACGATCGCCGAGGTCGGCGAGGCCGCGCTCGAGATCCTGTGCCGCGCCACGGGCGCCGATTCCGGGCTGGTCGCCTCGTCGGATGGATCGTTCGAGGCGATCGCGACCGTCGACGCAAACCCGGCGACGATCGAGCTGATGCGGGCGCTCGGCGGCCCGCAGACCGGCGACTCGCTCGCCGCCGCAGATGCCTATGTGAGCAGCGATGTCGCGTCGGCCCCGCTGCGGCCGGAGGTCCGCGATGCCCTGCTGGCGGACGGGCTGCGGCATGTCGTCGGGGTCGGCCTGCGCGTGCCGGGCCGGCTGATCGGCGGCATGGCGCTCGGCTGGCGTACGGCGCCACGAACGCCGCCGTCGAAGGGCGTGATGCTCCAGACCGCCGCCCTGATCGCCGGCGCGCTCGAGAATGCCCGCCTGATCGGCGTCGTCGAGCACGGCCTGGCCGAGGAGCGGACCCTCACGCGACGGATGCGAGCGCTCGTCGAGCTGACGCGTCTGCCCACGGGCGCGTTCGTCGACGAGCGGCCGCTCGACGGCCTGCTGGCCGAGATCGGCGACGTCGTTGGGGCGACAGGAGCGCTGCTCTGCGGGGTCGCCGGCGACCGCCTCGTCCCGGTCGCCTCGGCCGGGCTCGACCTGTCGACGATGGAGCCGCTCTTCGACCGCCCGCTCGACACCCTGCCGATCGCCTCTCGCCTCCGGGCCGGTGGCGCCTCGCTGCTGCTCCCCGTCGGCGCCGGCTCCGTCACCGACGATGGCGGCCTCGTCGCATCCGGGCTCGCGCTTCGGTCGATCGCGGCCTTCGCGATCCGCGACGACGACCGGCTCGCCGCGGTCGTCTACGCGGTCTTCCACGAGTCGGTCGAGGAGCTCGGGCTGGACGACCGGACCCTCGACGCGATCGGGCGCGTCCTGGACATCTCGTTCGCCAACCGCCGGCTGCGGGCCGGCGCGGAAGCCAGCGAGCACCGCTACCGGGAGCTGTTCGACGGTTCGCCGGAGGCGGTCCTCGTCCAGTCGATCGACCGGATCGTCCTCGACGCCAACCCGGCGGCGCGCCGGCTCTACGGCGACGACCTGATCGGCCGGGACGTGGACGAGCTCGTCGGTGATGGCGAGGACCGGACGACGATCGACGACGCGGGCGTGGCCCACTACACCGGCACCGGCCACCGCCTCGACGGATCGACCTTCCCCGAGGAGGTCGACGTCCGCTGGATCGAGCTCGGCGGCGAGCCGCGGATGCTGTCGATCGTCCGCGATCTCACGGAGCGCAGCCGGCTCCAGGCCGAGCTCGTCCAGGCCCAGAAGATGGAGGCGATCGGCCTGCTCGTCGCCGGCGTCGCGCACGAGCTGAACAACCCGTTGGCCTCGATTGTCGCGTTCAGCCAGCTCCTCCGCACGGATCCCGTCCTGCCCGAGGACCTGCGGACGCAGGCCGACCGCCTCATCCAGGAGGCGAACCGGACGCGGACGATCGTCGACAACCTGCTCGACTTCGCCCGCCAGCGTCCACCCGAACGTGTCCCGACGGATCTCCGGGCGCTCGTCGAGAGCACGCTCGGGCTCCAGTCGTACCTCCTGACGCGAGGCCGGCTGACGGTCGCGGTCGACATCCCCGCCGACCTGCCGCTCGTGATGGTCGACCGGTCGCAGCTCCAGCAGGTCCTGGTCAACCTGACGCTGAACGCCGCCCAGGCGATCGACGCGGAGAGCCGGCCGGGCCGGATCACGATCCGCGCCGCGCGGATCGACGCCTCGGGCGACGGCGAGAGCGACGGCGGTCCGATCGTCCGGATCACGGTCGCCGACGACGGGCCGGGCATCCCGCCGGAGATCCTCGATCGCCTGTTCGTGCCGTTCGTATCGACGAAGCCGCCGGGCGCGGGCACCGGGCTCGGCCTGTCGGTCTCGTTCGGGATCGTCGCCGCCCACGGCGGGACGATCCGCCACGAGGCGAATGCCGACGGCGGTGCGACATTCGTGATCGAGCTGCCGGTGAGGGCCGAGGACGCGACCCTCGAGCCGCGGATGACCGACGACCGCTTCGGCGCCGCCCGCGACGACGGCGGGATCGCCGGCGGTCCCTGGTCGTCCGAACCGGGCGCCGTGGCGGCCCGCGTCCTGGTCCTGGACGACGAGCCGTCGATCCGCGAGTTCCTCGGGCGCGTGCTGTCACGCGCCGGCTACGAGCCGGTCCTGAGCGCGAGCGGTGCGGAGGCTCTCGAGATCGTGCGGACCGCCCCGCCCGCGGCAATCCTGTGCGACCACCGGATGGCGGGGATGAACGGCGTCGAGTTCCAGGCGGCGGTGGCGGCGATCGATCCGGCGCTCGGCCGGCGG
>DATBPR010000133.1:0-3776 GCA_036561285.1 Candidatus Limnocylindrales bacterium
CGGGCTCGATCCCATCCCGACGTTCGTGGCGATGACGCTCCTGGCGATCCCGGCGATCCTGATCGGCGCCTATGCCGGGCTTCGCGCGGTCGACCGCGACCTGCTCGAGGCCGGCCGCGGGATGGGACTTCGCGAGCGCCAGATCCTCACCCAGCTCGAGCTGCCGGTCGCGACGCCGGTCATCGTCGGTGGCTTCCGGACCGCGACCCTCCAGGTCATCGCGACGGCGACGATCGGCGCGATCGTCTCGGGCGGTGGGCTGGGCCGCTTCATCGTCGACGGGATCCACAACCAGGACTTCACGATGGTGATCGCCGGCGTGATCCTCGTCGCCACGCTGGCGATCTTCGCCGACCTCATCCTCGCCATCGTCCAGCGTCGCCTCACGCCGCGAGGGCTGCGGGTCGAAGCGGAACGGCGGGCGGAGCCGCCGGACGTGGCCCCGCCCATGCCGCAGCCGGCGGCCACCTGACGCGGGCTTCCTGATGGACGACAGGCGCTCGGCGTGGATGCTGGTACCCTAGCCGCTCCTCGCCGCCATGGCGCGAGGAATGATCAAGGAGGAGACCCATGCGGTTGAACCGCACGCTCGCCCTCGGGGCGTCATTGCTGGTGTTGCTCGGCGCCTGCTCGACGGGCAGCACGCCGTCCCCCAGCAGCCCGGCCGCGTCCGTTCCCGCCGCCTCGACCCCGGCCGAATCGCCATCGGCCGCGGCATCGGCCTCGGCGGCCGCGGCGCTGACACCCGCAGACATCAAGATCGGCTCGGACGACTTCTATGAGTCCACCGTCGTCGCGGAGATGTGGGCCCAGGTGCTGGAGAAGAACGGCTTCAAGGTCGATCGCCACTTCAACATCGGCGCTCGCCAGGTCCGCCAGCCGGCCCTCGAGGGCGGCCAGATCGACATGGTTCCCGAATACGTCGGCTCGGGCCTCAACTACTACAAGGGCACGGCGACCGGTGACGGCGAAGGGAACCGCACCGCGCTGCAGGCGATCATCTCCGGCAAGGGCGGCGGCCTGACGCTCTTCAACATCAGCCCCGGCCAGGACCAGAACGCGTTCGTCGTCCGCGCGGACACCGCGACGGCGGACAACCTGTCGAAGATCAGCGATCTGCTGGCGAAGCAGGCGAGCTACACGTGGGGCCTGCCGGCCGACTGCGACACGAACCCGTCCTGCTCGGGTGCGCTGAAAACCGGCTACGGCTTCACCTATCCGCCGGCCAAGCGCAAGGCGCTCGACGCCTGCTCGGCGCCAATGGCCCAGGCACTCAATCTCAAGGCCATCGACATCGCCGAGCTGTGCTCGACCCAGCCTGCGATCGGCCAGTTCGGGTTCAAGCTCCTCGACGACGACAAGAAGACCCAGGGCGCCGAGAACATCGCCGCCGAGGTCCGCAACGACTACCTGGCAAAGGTCGGCGATCCGGCCGCCTTCCAGGCCCTGATCGACGGCGTCAGCGCCAAGCTGACGACCGACGAGCTGACCAAGATCGGAGTCGAGATCCAGGTCAACCACAAGGACGTCGCCGCCGAGGCGACGGACTGGCTGAAGGCGAACGGCTTCCTCTAGGCCGAAACCGCCGAGATCACGAAGCCCGCTCGAGCGATCGAGCGGGCTTCTTGCTGAGCGGGAGACTGCCGGCCCGGGCTCGCTGCCCGTGATCCGGCGGCCTCGTGCAGGCGGATCCGCCGGGTACATGCCGTCATCTGGCGCGCGTCCGTGAGACGATCCACCGCCTCGGCTGCCACCGGCCGCATCGGGGAAGAGGATGACCACGGCTGAACGATCGACCGCCCGCGACCGACCGCCCGAGGAGGCGGCCGAGGACACCTCGTTCGCGCGCGGGCTGCGAGTGCTGCTGACGATCGCGGACCGCGGCGAGGTCCGGGCGGACGAGCTCGGCGTCCTGCTCGACACGCCCGTCTCGACGATCTACCGCTACCTCCGCACGCTCGCGACCTTCGGCTTCGTGGATCGCCAGGGCGCCGGCTATCGGCTCGGCCCGCGGTTGATCATCGGCAGCGGGACGAACGTGACCGCCGAGGAGCTGATCCGGACGTCCGGCCCGGTGCTCGACCTGCTGGCCGACGAGACCGGCGAGACCGCGGTGATCGTCCGCCGGATCGGGCTTTCGGCGGTCTGTCTCCACGAGGTTCCGTCGAAGCACCCGCTCCGGGTGACGATCCCGCCGGAGACCGCGTTGCCGCTCCACCAGGGTGCCCTCGGCAAGGCGCTCCTGGCATTCGCCCCGGACGACATCGTCGACGAGGCCCTGGCATCGGATAGCGGCGACGATCGCGCCGGCTTCGATCCCGAACGGTTCCGCGCCGAGATCGCCGACATCATCACGACGGGGGTCGCCCGCTCGACCGGCGAGGGGATGTCCGGGAGCGTGGCGATCGCGGTTCCCATATTCCGAGAAGACGGAATCGTGGCCGCCATCGGCGTCGTCGGGCCGGAGTCTCGGTGTGGGCTCGCATGGCGCACGCGGGTCGCCCGTCTCCTGCCCGGGGCGGCGAGCTCGATCGTCGGGGCGCTCGGCCCAGGACCATCGTCCCAGGACTCCCGCTCCGCGGAATAGCCCGATCTCATGATTTGACAATCGCCGCGCAGCGCCCGATGCTGCGCCGCGATGGACGCGTTGCCGCGCCTGGGGCCGGTGTCGGGGGCGTACGCGACCATGCCCGTCGGCGAGGCGTTCAACTGGGCCGACGGCGCCACCGAGCTCGGCGAAGGCGCCTGGTACCTCGTGGCGTTCCGGTCGGTCCGCCGGCCAGACGCGGACGAGGAGCGGCTGGCGGCGTACGACGAGTTCGCCCACCAGGAGGCCGCGACGGCCCCGGGCTTCGTCCACTACCTCAAGGGACCGGCCACCGACGACGGGTCGTGCCTGTCGTTCTGTCTCTGGGAGAGCCGCGAGCAGGCCCGGGCCGCCGCCCGCCGACCGGCCCATATCCGGGCGGTCGGCCTCCTCGACGAGATGTACGCCCAGTACCGCCTCGAGTTCCTGACCGTGCGTCGGACCTCCGACGGGACGATGACCTTCGAGCCGATCGGCGAGGTCGCGCCCGTCACCCATCCCGGAGCGGCCGCGCCCGCCTCCCCCGCCCTGCCGCTCTCCGTCCGCCCGGCGATCGCCGGCTAGGCCAGGGGCGACTGCCGCCCGTCGATCGAATCCGGAGCGGCGGGCCGGCCCTCGGCGGCGTCCTCCGTCGCAGCGCCCGGTTCGGCTGCCTGCCCGTCGGCCGGCGCGGGCGTCCGGCGCCAGTTCAGGATGACGAGCGAGATCCCGCCGCCGACCGACGTCGTGACGAGGATCGCGACGTGGACGATCAAGGCGAGCGCGAACGACTGCTCGCGGGGGATCCCGATCGCCTGGCCGACCGCGACCGCGGCGAACTCGAACGTGCCGAGGTTCGACGGTCCGGCCGGCACCGCGGCCGCGAGCGCGACACCCGAGGCGATCAGCGCCGCCTGGCCGATCGACAGCTGAAGCGCGATCGACTGGCCGACCGCGGCCATCGCGAGAATCGCGCACGACCACGAGACCGCGCTGCAGGCGAACGCCTCGACGAGCGTCCGCGGCCGGCCGGCCACGGCGAACCCGTCCTGGAGCCGCCGTCCGAGGTCCTGGACCCGCGGCCACCGCTCGATCAGCGAGCGGAGCCGGTCGGCGCCGGGCAGGCGGTGGGCGACCATCCCGATCACCAGGACGACGACGAACAGGCCCGCGACGGCCGCTCCGACGAGGACGGCGCTCGAGACGACGC
>DATBPR010000134.1:0-11062 GCA_036561285.1 Candidatus Limnocylindrales bacterium
GCCGGCTCCGGCCGATCGAAGCGGAGGTGGATCGCCAGGTCGACGGCGAGAACGCCGTCGATCGTCACGCTCGCGGCCGCGGTGGAGAGTGCGTTGAGAGTGGCGAGATCCGGGGCGTCGTCCGCGCCCAAGTCGGCCACCCGTACCGTCCCCGCGGCCGTCGCCGCGCCCGGCTCGGTCCAGGTCGTGGCGAGCACCCGGCG
This sequence comes from Candidatus Limnocylindrales bacterium, assembly GCA_036561285.1. Lineage (GTDB taxonomy): Bacteria > Chloroflexota > Limnocylindria > Limnocylindrales > CSP1-4 > CF-46. The sequence continues at coordinate 204 of DATBPR010000134.1, forward strand.
CGGGTCGCGCCGCGAACCCGTGCGCCCGACCCACGCGTCGACGACCTTCTGGTGTCCGAGCAGGGCCGGCAGGCACGACTCGCGCAGCGCGGCATCAAGGGGTGTCTCGAAGCCGACGGGATGGAAGGTCACGACACGGAGGTGGTGGGCGTCCGGCACGAGTCCTCTTCGCATGGCCAGGCGGACCGCATCTCCGGCGGCGCGGCCATTCTGCCCGGCGGCCACGCCCCGATCAATGGAGCCTTCCTGCCAACCCCGAGTGCAGGCTCAGCGAACCCAGGGTGCAGGCGCACCACCCATCCTCGAGTCGATGGACGCCGTGCGACTGGGACGCCAGCTCCGAGCCCTGCGCTTCCGTCAGCGGCTGCGCCAGGACGACGTCGCCGGCCGAGCAGGTGTCAGCCGGTCGGAGGTTGGGCGAGCCGAACGCGGCCAGGGCGAAGCAATGCGGCTGCGGACGATCGGGCGGATCGCCGGCGTCCTCGGAGCCCGGCTGGACGTCCGCCTCAATTGGAACGGTGAAGGCCTGGATCGACTGCTGGACGCGGCACACGCCGACGTGGTGGAGAACGTCGTCGCGGCTCTCGCCGCATCTGGTTGGCAGTCCGCGGTCGAGGTCTCATTCAACGTGCGAGGAGAACGTGGGTCCGTCGACGTGTTCGCCTGCCATCGAACCCTCGATGCATTGATTGTGGTCGAGGCGAAATCGGTCGTCCCGGACGTCCAGGCGACCTTGATGACGCTCGACCTGAAGGCGCGGCTCGCACCGGAGATCGCTCGGCAGCTCGGGTGGCCGGCACGACGGGTCGGGCGGATCCTGGCGATTGCCGACACCCGAACCTCGCGTCGCCGGATCGACCAGCACGAGGCGATCTTTGCGGCGGCCCTCCCCGCCCGAACCGTCGCGGTACGCCGATGGCTGGGTGACCCGAGCGGCATGCCGATCCGCGGCATCTGGTTTCTGCCAACGGGCCACCGCTCGAGCGCTCGTCATCGGATGGCGACGGCGTCGCGGAGATCGTCCGGCTCTTCACGCTCCTCGTCTCCGGCACCGCTCCGTGAGAACCCGCCAGGCGTCCCACGGGCCGGCCCGTGACGGAAACGCGATGACGAGCGGCCAGCCGCGGAGCGGATGACGAGAAATGGGACCACGCGGCGTACGGGCTGCGGTTCGGGCGCCCGGCGCCTGGTCGCAAGGCGCGCTGGCCCGCGCGCCGAGACGAGGGCGCGGCGCGAGGCCCGCGCGGAGGCCACCGCGCGGCGCGATCGGGCACGGCGCGTGCGCCGGCGCCGCGCCACCGGGCGCGAAACCGGCGAAGGAACCGGAGGCTCAGACCTCCTTGAACTCGCCCTCGACCGTGTCCTCGTCCGATGAGGCGGAGCCGCCGGCACGAGCGCCGGCCGGCTCGCCCGCGCCCTCGCCGGACTCGCCGGACTCGGACTCGCCGGCACCGGCCCCGTCCTCACCCGACGCGCCGTTCGAGCCGGCCTCGGACGCGGCGGCCTGGTAGGCCGCGGTCGACACGCGGTTGAGCGTCTCGGCGAGCCCCGTGGCCGCGCCGTTGATCGCCTCCATGTCCGAGCCCTTGAGCGCCTCGCGGAGCGAGGTCACCTGGTTCTCGACGGTCGCCTTGTCCTCGGACGACACCTTGTCGCCGAGATCCTTGATCGTCCGCTCGGCCTGGTAGGTCAGCTGCTCCGCCTGGTTGCGGACCTCGACCTCCTCGCGGCGCTTGCGGTCCTCGTCGGCGTGGTCGGACGCCTCGCGGACCATCTTGTCGACGTCGTCCTTCGACAGCATCGACGACGCGGTGATCCGGACCTGCTGCTCCTTGGAGGTCGCCCGGTCCTTCGCCTTCACGTCGAGGATGCCGTTCGCGTCGATGTCGAACGTCACCTCGATCTGGGGCACGCCGCGCGGGGCCGGCGGGATCCCGTCGAGGATGAACCGGCCGAGCGTCTTGTTGTCCGCGGCGAACTCGCGCTCGCCCTGGAGGACGTGGATCTCGACCTGACCCTGGTTGTCGGACGCGGTCGAGAAGACCTGCGACTTCGATGTCGGGATGGTCGTGTTCCGGTCGATGAGCTTCGTCATCACGCCGCCGAGGGTCTCGATGCCGAGCGACAGCGGGGTGACATCGAGAAGCAGGACGTCCTTGACGTCGCCGGCCAGGACACCGGCCTGGATCGCGGCGCCGATGCCGACGACCTCGTCCGGGTTGACGCCCTTGTGCGGCTCCTTGCCGTTGAACATCGCCTTGACGGCCTCGACGACCGCGGGCATCCGGGTCTGGCCGCCGACGAGGATGACCTCGTCGATGTCGCCCGCCTTCAGCCCGGCGTCCTTCAGGGCCGCCTCGACCGGCTTCCGCGTCTTCTCGATCAGGTCGCCGACGAGATCCTCGAGCTTCGCCCGGGTCAGGGTCACGACGAGGTGCTTCGGACCCGAGGCGTCCGCCGTGATGTAGGGCAGGTTGATCTCGGTCGAGGACGTCGAGCTCAGCTCGATCTTCGCCTTCTCGGCGGCCTCCTTGAGACGCTGGAGGGCCTGGGGGTCCTTCGAGAGGTCGATCCCCTGGTCCTTCTTGAACTCGGCCAGCAGCCACTCGATGACGCGCTGGTCGAAGTCGTCACCGCCGAGATGGGTGTCGCCGTTGGTCGCCTTGACTTCGAAGACGCCCTCGCCCAGCTCGAGGATCGAGATGTCGAAGGTGCCGCCGCCGAGGTCGTAGACGGCGATCTTCTCGTCCTGCTTCTTGTCGAGGCCGTAGGCGAGCGCCGAGGCCGTTGGCTCGTTGATGATCCGGCGGACCTCCAGGCCGGCGATCCGGCCCGCGTCCTTCGTGGCCTGGCGCTGGGTGTCGTCGAAGTAGGCCGGGACGGTGATGACCGCCTCGGTGACCTTCTCGCCCAGGTACGCCTCGGCGTCGGTCTTCAGCTTCTGGAGGACCATGGCGCTGATCTCGGGCGGCGTGTAGGTCTTGTCCCCGACCTTGACCGAGACGCCGTCGCTCTTCGGGTCCTTCTCGACCGTGTAGCTGACGAGCTCCTTGGCGCGCTTGGTCTCGCCGTCGTCCCAGCGACGGCCCATGAACCGCTTGATCGAATAGATCGTGTTGGCGGGGTTCGTGACGGCCTGGCGCTTGGCCAGCTGGCCGACGAGCCGCTCCCCGGTCTTCGTGAAGGCGACGACCGACGGCACCGTCCGGCCACCCTCGGCCGAGGCGATGACGGTCGGCTCCCCGCCTTCCATGACGGCGACGACGCTGTTCGTCGTGCCGAGGTCGATGCCGATGATCTTGCCCATCGTCTGTGCTCTCTCCTGTGGTTGTTGCCGGTATGGGGTCGGGCGGGCTGCCCGGCGGTCGTGGGGGTTGGTGGTCGATCAGTGGGTCGGAGCGGCCGGATCCGGCGCCGCGGCGACGGCGACGAGCGCCGGCCGGATGACCCGGTCGCGGAGCTTGTAGCCGCGGCGGACGACGTCGACGATCTCGCCCTCCACCCGGCCCGTGCCGGGCACGGTGGCGATGGCCTCGTGTTCGCGGGGGTCGAACGGCGTGCCGGCGGCGGCGTCGACCGGGCGGACGCCCTCGCTCTCGAGCAGGGCCCGGAGCTTGCGGTCGATGGCGGCGACGCCCTCGACCCAGCTGTGCTCGCCGAGCTCGGCGGGGCGGTTGTCGATCGCGAGGTCGAAGTCGTCGGCGATCGCGATGACCTTCCGGATCAGGTCCTCGCCGGCGAGGCCGAGCATCTGCTCGCGCTCCTCGGTGGTCCGGCGGCGGTAGTTGGTGAACTCGGCCCGCTCGCGCTGGAGACCGCCGAGGTATTCGTCCGCGCGCGTGTTCGCGGCCACCAGCTCGGCCTGCAGGGCCTCGATGTCGGCGACGAGCTTCGACGGCGAGACGTCGATCTCGGCGGCGCGCTCCTCGGCGCGCGTCCGGTGGACCGGGCGCGGACCGCCGTGGGCCGCCGGCTGACCGGCAGGACCCGAGGGGCTCGCCGGATGACCGGTGGGGTGTCCGTCGTGGCCGTTCGCCGGGCCGCGCGGATCGCGGGGATCAGGCATAGATGTGCTGCACCAGCTCGCTGAGAAGGGTGGAGACGAAGCGGACCGTGCCGATCGCCTGTGGATAGGCCATGCGCGTGGGGCCGAGGACGCCGACCACGCCGACCGCCCGGCCCGCCTCGCCGTACGGGGCGAGGACGAGCGAGACGTCGCGCATCTCCGCCGGCGCGTTCTCCGCGCCGATGAAGACCTGGACGGCGCCGACCCCGGACACCCGGTCGAGGAGCTCGCCGAGGTAGGCCCGGTTCTCGAGAACGGAGAAGACTCGCCGGAGCTTGTCGCTCCGCTCGAACTCCGGCGCCTCCATCACGTGGAGGAGGCCGTCGCTGAAGACCTCCTCGATCACCGTCGCGTCATAGTCGCGGATCGCGGCGATCACCCGCTCGCCGACCCGACGCACCAGCGTCCCGATCGGCCCGTCGGAGTCGATCCGGGCAAGCGCCCGCTCCGCGTCGGCGGCGGTCCGCCCGGCCATCACGCCGTCGAGGATCACCGCGACCCGGGTCAGGTCCTCCTGCTCGGCGGGCTCCGGGAGCGAGACGAGGACCTGCCGCAGCGCGCCCTCGCGGAAGACGATGATCAGGCTCGAGAGCCGTTCGGAGATCGCGACGAGGTCGATCCGCCGGACATGGGCGGCCCGCGGCTTGGCGGGTGTCGCGAGCCCGGCGATGTGATTGGCGCTGGCGAGGGTCGTCGCCGCGAGGCGGAACCACTGCTCGGAGGCGTGCTGCACCTGGCCGAACTGGTGACGGATCATCAGCTGCTCGACCGCGGTGAGCTGGCCCCCGTCCGCGATCGATTCAACGAAGTAGCGGTAACCGGCATCGGTCGGGATGCGGCCCGCGCTCGTGTGGGGGTGGGTCAGGAGACCCGCGCCCTCGAGGTCCGCGAGGATGTTCCGGACGGTCGCGCTCGAGACGCCGAGACCGTAGCGGTCCACCAGCGCCTGGGACGCGACCGGAGTTGCGGTTGCCACGTATTCGTCGATGACGGCGCGCAGGATCGATTCGGAGCGGCGATCCAGCGAGCCGATGGAGCGGGGGCGTCGCGCCACGGATGTCGGCCTCTGGCGATGCGCCGAGCGGGAGCTCGGGCGGTGTCTCGTGGGAGTTAGCACTCGCGGTGGTCGAGTGCTAACGATGCTAGCAGTCGCGCAACCCGAGTGTCAACGGGGTTCGCGGCGAGATTCTGCTCGTCACGCGCTCAGACGAGCCGGCTGAACAGCTCGTTCGAGAGCAGCCGTCCCCGGGTCGTCAGCACGATCCGGTCGAGCTCGTCGATCGTCAGGAGCTCGGCGGCCAGCGCCCAGCCGAACACTTCGGAAAGAGGCGGCTCATGGGCCGCCGTGCGCGGCAGACCGCCGTCCGTTCGGAGCCCGAGGATCGCGGTCTCCGCCGCCGCGGTGGTGCGGTCGAGCGTCTCGGCGCCGCCCGGCGGCAGCTGTGGCGGCCGCCCGGAGCCCTCGGCCGGCGCGAGCGAGTCCACGTAGCGTCCGAGATGGGCCGCGTTCCAGCGTCGCGTTACGCCGTCGAAGGAATGGGCGCCGGGTCCGACCGCCTCGTACGGCCGGCGCTGCCAGTAGGCGAGGTTGTGGTGGCTCACGTGACCGGGCCGGGCCCAGTTGCTGATCTCGTAGCCGCGCCAGCCGAGATCGGCGAGGCGATGCACGGCGTGGTGGTACTGCGCGGCGGCCCGATCCTCGTCCTGCTCGTCGAGCGCCCGGTCGCGCCAGCGGCGCGCGCCACGCCGGGTCGGCAGGTGATCGCCGTCGGGCCCGGTCAGCCCCTCCGCGTCCGGGTCGTCGAGGGTCAGGGCGTAGAGCGAGAGATGATCCGGCTCGAGATCGAGGGCGGCCTCGAGCGTGTCCATCCACGTGTCGAGCGAGCCGCCAGGGACGTCATACAGCAGGTCCAGATTGATCGAGGCGACGCCTGCCTCGCGCGCGTCATCGATCGCGTCTCCGACGTCCGAAGGGCGATGGCGCCGCCCGAGGCGCCGGAGCTCGCGACGGTCCAGGCTCTGGGCGCCGAAGGAGATCCGGTTGATCCCGGCCCGGGCCAGGGCCGCCGGGTCGCCGCGCTCGTCCGGGCCCGGGTTGGCCTCGATCGTGATCTCGGCGCCACCGGCGATGCCGAACCGCTCGTCGATCAGCTCGAGGAGGCCCGCGACGACGTCGGCCGGCAGCAGCGTCGGCGTGCCGCCGCCGAGATAGACCGTCTCCAGCGGTGCACGCGATTGCGAGCCCGGCGGTCCGAACCGCAGGGCGAGGGCATCCGCCCGGAGGGCGAGCTCCGCCCGGAGCGCCGCCACGAACGCCCCGATCCGGTTCGTCGGCCCCCGCGTGGCGGCGCCGGCGACGACCACGAAGTCGCAGTACGGGCACAGCGAGACGCAGAACGGGACATGGACGTACAGCCCGGCCGGTGGGAGAGGTGCTGGGTCAGCCTCGCTCGAGCGAGGCACGGGCTCTACCCGGGCGGCTTCGTCCCCTGCGCTCACCGATCCCGGGACGCCGGCTCCCGCGGTCCGATGACGTGCCAGCCCTTCGGCGGCCGTCGCCTGGCCTCGATCTCCTCGACCTCCCGGCCGCGGGGCAGGAACTGGCCCGCGTGGCCGGTCGACAGGAACACCGCGAACCGCGTGATCGCGTGGCCGAGGAACGCGGCCGCGATGCCGCCCGTGACCCACGTCACCCAGCCACCCGCGAGGCCGATCCCGAGCGCCATGAGCAGGAGCCAGCGATTCCGGCCCGGCGCCCCGAGCCGCGTCGCGAGGGCGTAGACGATCGCCTGGATGACGATCGCGGCGGGCGCGTCGAGGCCGGTCAGGAGGAGCGCGCCGAGCACGGCGCCGCGGAACGCGACCTCGTCGATGATCGCGGTGATGACCGAGTTCAGGAGAGCGCCGGGGTACGACCAGACGTCGGGGAACCGGAGGCGGCGGTAGCGGTAGAGCGCGACGCCCATCGCGATCGCCGTGCCGACCGCGCCGTAGACCAGTCCGAGGAAGATCGACTTGCCGCGGTCGCCGGGCCCGAGTGCGAGGTCCGTCGAGGGCGACGGATGGACGATGTAGATCGCGGCGACGAGCGCCAGCCCGATCGCATACCAGGCGATCCGGCGCCGGAAGGACGGCGCGTGGCCGTCGACCGCATCGTCGTACTCGGCGGCGCTGAACCGGGACGCCTCGAGTCGCAGCATGATGAGGAGCCCCGCCAGCCCGAGGGCGATCATCGTCCGGAGGGTCGGAATCGCGTCTTCCACGGGTCAGCGGGTCCTGGCGGCGGGGCGCGCCACGAAGACGCTCAGCTCTCGCCCATCCGAAGCATCGCCAGGAACGCCTCCTGCGGGATCTCGACCGAGCCGACCCGCTTCATCCGCTGCTTGCCCTCTTTCTGCTTCTCGAGCAGCTTCCGCTTCCGGGTGATGTCGCCACCGTAGCACTTGGCAAGCACGTTCTTTCGCATGGCGCGGACTGTTTCCCGCGCAATGACGTTGCTTCCGATCGATGCCTGGATCGGGATCTCGAACATCTGCCGGGGGATCAGCTCCTTGAGCCGCTCGGTGAGGCCGCGCCCGATCGACTGGGCCTTGTCGCGGTGGACGATCAGCGACAGGGCATCGACGGGCTCGCCGTTGACCAGGATGTCGACCTTGGCGAGGTTGGCCGCCCGGTAGCCCAGCTCCTCGTAGTCCATCGACGCGTAGCCCTGGCTCCGGCTCTTCAGCTGGTCGAAGTAGTCGACGATCAGCTCCGCGAGCGGCATCTCGAAATGGAGGACGACGCGCGTCGGGTCGAGGTACTCCATGTTCTGGAACAGCCCGCGGCGGTTCGTCGAGAGCTCCATCAACGGGCCGATGTACTGCGACGGAGTGACGACGCTGAGCTTGACCCACGGCTCCTCGAGGGTCTCGATGTCGGACGGGTTCGGGAGGAGCGACGGGTTGTCCACGGCGACCTCGCCGCGGCCGTGGAGCAGCTGGACGTGGTACTCCACCGACGGCGCGGAGGCGATCAGGTCGAGGTTGAACTCACGCTCGAGGCGCTCCTGGACGATCTCCATGTGGAGCAGCCCGAGGAACCCGCAGCGGAACCCGAACCCGAGCGCGACCGAGCTCTCCGGCTCGTACGTGAAGCTGGCGTCGTTCAGGTGGAGCTTCTCGAGCGCCTCGCGGAGGAGCGGGTAGTCCTCGCCGGAGACCGGGTAGATCCCGGCGAAGACGAGGCTCTTCGCCGGCTGGTAACCGGGGAGCGGTGCGGCCGCCGGCCGGGCCACCGTCGTCACCGTGTCCCCGACCTGGGCGTCGCGGACGCTCTTCAGCCCGGTCGCGACGTAGCCGACCTCTCCGGCGGCGAGCTGCTTCACGGGAACGAGCTGCGGCCGGAACACGCCGAGCTCCAGCGGCTCGGCGGTCGCGCCGGAGCCCATCAGCCGGACCTCGTCGTGCTGGCGGAGCGTGCCCTGGGCCAGGCGGACGTAGACGATCACGCCCTTGTAGGCGTCGTAGTGGCTGTCGAAGATCAGGCCCTGGACGGGCTTCGCCGGGTCGCCCTTCGGCGACGGGATCCGCGCGACGATCGCCTCGAGCACCTCGGGAACCCCGGTCCCGTCCTTGGCGCTCGCGAGGAGCACCTCCTCGCGCGGGATCGCGAGGACGTTCTCGAGCTCGTCCATGATGGTGTCGGGGTCGGCGGAGGGCAGGTCGATCTTGTTCAGGACGGGGATCAGGGTCAGGCCCTCGCGGAGGGCGAGATGGACGTTGGCGAGGGTCTGGGCCTCGATCCCCTGGGTTGCGTCGACGACGAGGATCGCCCCCTCGCAGGCCTGCAGGCTGTGGCTGACCTCGTACGCGAAGTCGACGTGTCCGGGCGTGTCGATCAGGTTCAGGCCGTAGGTCTGGCCGTCGCGGGCGCGGTACTCGAGCCGGACCGCCCGGGCCTTGATCGTGATCCCCTTCTCGCGCTCGAGATCCATCGAGTCGAGGACCTGGCTCATCATGTGCCGGCCTTCGACGGTATGGGTCAGCTCGAGCAGCCGGTCGGCCAGGGTCGACTTGCCGTGGTCGATGTGGGCGATGATCGAGAAGTTGCGGAGTCGCTCCTGCGGGATCGTCACGAGGCGGGAGTGTACCGGCCGGATGCCGGCGGACCGGGCCGGTTGGGGATCAGCCCGCGGTGATCAGCACGGTGTTGCCGTCGGGGTCATCGACGAGGCCCATGTACGCTCCGAAGTCCGTGCGGAACGGCGCCCGGCGGCTGCGGTAGCCGGCCGCGACCAGGTCGGCGTGCGTGGCGTCCACGGCGGACTCGCCTTCCACGAAGAACTCCAGCATCACGCGCCCGTCGCCGGGCGCGAGCTCGAGGTCCGGCACGTTCCGCCCGAACGTCGTCGTCAGGACGAGGTTGTGGCCGCCCCCGAGCTCGACGACGACATCGCGGCGGGTCTCCGCATCGTCCGGAAACGCGACGCCGAGCCTGCGGTAGAAGGCGACCGAGCCGGCGAGATCCGCCACGAGCAGGACGACCATCGTGAACCGCGGAGCGGCGGCGGTCGGATCCGGGATCGCCATGCGCTCGAGTATAGGTTCGGGCCATCCCGTGGTCGGTGGCGACATCCGCGGACCACCTGCTACCATGCCCGTTCGCGCCCGGCACCGTTCCGCCCCGCGCCCACGTCACGACTTCACGAGAGAGGTTCGCCCCTTGGCCAAGACGCCCCGTACCTGGACGGGTGCCCGAACGCCGTCGGGTCTGAAGCGCGTCCGTCAGGCCGAGCGCCGGCGCGACATCCTTCAGCCGCGGCGGAGCGCCGCGAAGACCTACGTCGCCAACGCCCTGAGCGTCGCGACGCATGATGCCGACCCGCAGGTGGCGGCTGTCGCCCTCGCCAGCGCGCACGCGGCGCTCGACCGAGCGGCGAAGGCGGGTGCCATCCACCCGAACGCGGCCGCGCGGCGCAAGTCGCGCCTGACCCTGAAGTTCAACGCCGCGACCGGTGGCGCCGCTGTCCAGACGTCCAGCCACGTGAGCAAGACGACCTCGAAGGCCCAGGCCGCGAAGGCCGCGAAGACGCGCATCGCCCTCGGCAAGGCCAACAAGGCGAAGGGCGCCCAGACCGCCGCCGGCAAGGCCCGGGCCGCGGTCTCCAAGTCCGCACGGGACGAGGCCGCCGCGACGCCGGCCGCGAAGGTCGAGACCACCGCGCCGGCGGCGGCCCCGAAGACCGCCGCGAAGACCACAGCGAAGAAGGCGCCCGCGAAGGCGTCGGCGACGAAGGCGGCTCCGAAGGCCACCGCGACCGCGAAGAAGACACCTGCGAAGAAGACCGCCGCGAAGAGCTGACGCTCAGTCTCCGCGCAAGACGAACGCCCCGGGGTCCCTCCGGGGCGTTTCTCGTTGGCTGGGGACGATCGACCTACGATGGGAACCGTGATCCTCCCCAAGGTCCGGGATCCCCGGTTCATCACCGTCCGTCGCGGCGGCAGCCTCCGGGACGACGATCATCGCCTCCTCGCCCTGTGGGCGGCCGATTGCGCCGAGCACGTCCTGCGTCACTTCGAGCGAGTCCGGCCAGGGGACGACCGGCCGCGACGGGCGATCGACCTCGGGCGCGCCTGGGCGCGTGGCGAGATCCCGTGGGCAGAGGCTCGCACGGCGGCCGGCCACGCCAACGGCGCGGCGCGGGATCTGAGCGGGGCCGCGCGGCACGCCGCGTATGCGGCCGGCCAGGCCGCGGCGGTGGGCCACGTGGCGGCCCACGAGCTCGGTGCCGCGGCCTACGCGATCAAGGCCG
>DATBPR010000135.1:0-2747 GCA_036561285.1 Candidatus Limnocylindrales bacterium
GCTCGACGGCGAAGCTGAGCCCTGCGGGCGCCCGCTCAGGCCGACGGCGCGGCCGACGCGTACACGACGGTGATGGCCATCTCGGAGACGTAGCCGCTGCCCTCGCGCCCGAACATGACCGCCGAGTGGCGGGTCGGCGACATCGAGACCGACACGATCCGCTGGCCCCGTCCGACCCGTTCCGACGAGTCCGCCGCGATCTCCTGGAACAACGCGTCCTGGTTGACCTGCTCTCCGGTGTCGGGCGACAGGTAGACGGCGATCGTCTGGCCGCCGCCGGCGTCGAACTCAGTGGGTGTCATCGGGTCGATTCCCTTCAATCGGGTCCGGCGGACCCTGCCGCCCGAAGGGTAGCGATCGGCGGCCCTACTGCAGCCCCGCGGCTCGACCGGCGATCGCGATGGCGACCGCCGCCACGAGTCCCAGGAACAGGTTGCGGCGCCACGCGACGAGGGCGATGCATGCGGTGACGGAGACCCACGCGACGCCGACCTCGATGGAGGACGAGCCGGCCGTCGGGAAGAGCGTGTTGACGATGGCGATCGCGGCGAGAACGGCAGGCCCGACGAGCTGCAGGTAGTCGAGCGCCGGGCGCGGGAGCCGGTTGATCCCCGGCGTGAGCAGACCGACGGCTCGCGACGGGTAGGTGACCGCCCACATCAGGAACGCGAGCGGGACGAGGTCGGTGCTCATCGGGGCGTCTGCGGCGCGCCGCCGTCCGTTCCTGGTTCGTCGCCCGCGAGCGACTCCGGGATGCCCTCCGGCATGCCGTACCGGCGCGCGGATGCCTCGGTCCCGATCCGCGCCTCCTCTCGCGCCTTCGCGGGCGGGACGAGCAGCCCGACGAACGGCCCGAGGACGCCGCCGGCGATCACGCCGGCGGTCGTGCTGACCGCGAGCGAGACGACGACGCCGATGGCGGCACCCGCCCCCGCCGCGACGAGCTCGCGGCGGCCGGAGATGAGGAGGACGGCCAGGCCGGCCATCGCCGCCGGGAAGATCACGTCGATCCCGAGCCGCGACGGATCGACGATCGATGCGCCGATCGTCACGCCGGCCAGCGTCGCCAGATTCCAGGGGATCAACGTCGTCACGATCGCGGCGTACCAGTAGCCGAAGCCGTCGAACCGGCCGAGCCGCCGGAAGTGGGCGACCGAGAGCGCGAACGACTCGTCGGTCAGCAGCTGGGCGGCGCCCGCACGCTCGGCGAGCGGCCGGCCGGCGAACCACGGCGCGAGCGCCGCCGAGTACAGGACGTGGCGGGCGTTGAGCAGGAACGTCAGGAGCGCGATCACCGGCCAGCCGATCCCGGCGACGACGTAGCCGATCGTCGCGAACTGGGCCGCGCCGGCGAACGCGACCAGGCTCATCGCCATGGCCTCGATCGGGGAGAAGCCGCCGGCCGTCCGCGCCGTGAGGCCGTAGACGAAGCCGAAGCCGGCCGCCGACACGAGGATCCCGAGCCCGTCGACCAGCAGCCGCCGGCGAGCGGGCCGCAGGTCCCCGCCGTCGATCGTGGAGGCGTCCCCGGGGCGAGCGCTCAGCGCAGGAAGGTCTTCCCGCAGGTCCCGTCGCAGACGACGAAGAGCGCATGCAAGTCATGCGCATAGCCCGCGACGTGGAGGAGCCCGGGGCAACCCGCGGTCGGGCATTTCCAGACCCACCAGCGATCGTTCTCGAGCTGCGCCGTGTCGATGGGCGTCGTCTCGGCCTTCAGCGTGTCGGTCAGGCCCTCGCGCGAGCCGGCAAGCGCCGAGATGGCGGCGGCCCGCTCGGGCTCGGTCTCGCTCGTGTAGGGGTAGTTCTGCCCGACGTTCGAGGTCACGCGGCGACTCCAGGACCCGGGTGAGTGGAGACCGGTGGCGGCAGTCGTGTGAGCGCAGCCCGCCACCGGTGGATCCGAGGATAACTCAAGGGCTGTCGCGCGGAAACCATGCTGGCTCGACGGCCGTGCGCTCGACGTCCGTGCATCCGGTGCTCCAAACGACGGCTGGCCGACGCCTCGGCCGACCGATGGCGCGCCCGGTGCATCGAATGACGGCGGGGAGGACTCGTTGGGGCTTCCGGCGCATCACCAGACCAACCGCGCCGTCATTTGGTGCACGCCGTGCTCACGGGCTGGCGGCCCGGCCGGGGGACAGCCGCTACCAGACCGCGGGCAGCCCCGCGCTTCGGGGGTCCGTGGCCGCGGCCAGCGAGCCATCGGGGTCGGCGGGGCCGCCGTCGACCAGCTCGATCGCGTGCGCGTGGCCGAGCGCCCCGTTGAACGGGATCGTCCGCATCACCGGGTGGCCGAGCGCCTCGAGCGCATCGAGGACCACCGGCCGGAACCGCCGCTCGGCCCGGACGTTGACGGGCGGCGCGAAATGCTCCTCGCCGTCGACGAACCAGCGCGGCGCGCCGACCGCGGTCGCGACGTCGACGCCGCCGTCGACCAGGGCCGATACGACCTGGGCGTGGATCTGCGGCTGAGCGTCGCCGCCCATCGACCCGGTCACGACCCAGGGCCGCCGCTCGCCGTCCCGGAACAGCATCCCGGGGAGCAGCGTGTGGAGCGTCCGCTTGCCCGGCGCGAGGACGTTCGGATGGGCCGGGTCGAGGCTGAAGTACGAGCCCCGGTTCTGGTAGTGGATCCCCGTCTGGGGATCGACGACGCCGGACCCGAAGCCCATGTAGTTCGACTCGATCAGGCTGACGGCATTGCCCTCGGCATCGACCGTCGCGAGGTAGATCGTCCCGCCGCCGCG
>DATBPR010000136.1:0-2914 GCA_036561285.1 Candidatus Limnocylindrales bacterium
GAAGGCGTAGCCGACGCCACGGACGGTCATGACGAACGCCGGAGCGGCGGGGTCGTCCTCGATCTTGTCGCGGAGATGGCTGACGTGGACATTGATCGTCTTCTCGTCCTGGTCGAGGGCCTCGTAGTCGCGGAGGAGCTCCAGGAGCTCGCTCCGGGTGTAGACGCGGCCGGGCCGCGAGGCGAGGTGGCGGAGGATCTCGAACTCCGTCGGCGTCAGGCTGATGCGGCGGTCGCCGCGCTGGACCCGCCGTCGCTCGAGATCGATCACGAGGTCGCCGTGCCGGATCACCCGGCCGCCGGCGGCGTCGCTGAGATCGCCGTACGCCCGGCGGAGCAGGGCCCGGATCCGGCTCATCAGCTCGCGCAGCCCGAACGGCTTCGTCAGGTAGTCGTCGGCGCCCAGCTCGAGCCCGATGACCTTGTCGACCTCGTCGTCGCGGGCGGTCAGGACGAGGACCGGCGCCTTCGAGCCGGCGGCCCGCAGCCGGCGGAGGACCTCGAAGCCGTCCATCCCGGGCAGCCGGACGTCGAGGACGACGAGGTCCGGGGCCTGGTTCGTGGCGAAGTCGAGGCCCTCTTCGCCGCTCTTCGCCACCGCGACCTGGTAGCCCTCCTGCTGGAGGGCGTACTGGATCCCGCGGGCGACCGCGAACTCATCCTCGACGATCAGGATCGTGGCGCTCATGGACGGGCCGACTGTACACCGCCATGACGGACGCCACGGCGAGCGGGATCGGCGAGGCCCGGCGGGGCGGATTCCGCGCCCGGGCGTGATAAGGTGTCGCGGTTCCGGGCGCCCCGACAGCACCGTCGGCGTGACGCGCCCGAGCCGGACAACATCGAACCCACCGATCACGAGCCCGAGGACCCGCTCTCATGACCACCGCCACGTCCAGCCGTCCGAGCCTCGCGGCCGAGCCGCGCGAGGTGACCGGCAAGAAGGTCGCCCTGATCCGTCGCGAGGGTCGCCTGCCGGCCGTCGTCTTCGGCCACGGGATCGATTCCGAGAACGTCTCCCTGGACGCCCATGAGTTCGACCTGCTGCGCCGCCACGCCGGCCAGAACGCCCTGATCGACCTGTCGGTCCACGGCAAGAAGTCGCGCCCGGTCCTCGTCCACGGGATCCAGGTCCATCCGGTCAACCGCCGCGCGCTCCACGTCGACCTGTTCCTCGTCCGGATGACCGAGGAGCTGACGGTCGACGTCCAGCTCATCGCGACGGGCACGTCGAAGGCGATCGAGGACGAGGGCGGGACCCTCCTGCACCCGATCGAGAACGTGCGGATCAAGGCGCTGCCGGATCACCTGCCGCAGTCGATCGAGTACTCGATCGACTCGCTCGTCGACTTCGACGCCGTCATCAAGGTCTCCGACCTGGCGATCCCGTCCGACGTCACGCTGCTGACCGACCCGGAGGAGATCGTCGCCAAGGTCCAGGCCCCGCGCGTCGAGCTCGAGCCCGAGCCGGTGGCGGCCGAGGGCGAGGAGGGCGCGGAAGGCGCCGAGGGCGAGGCCGCGGCCGGCGAGGCCGATGGTGGCGCCGGTGGCGGCGATTCCGAGGGCTCATCCGAGGGCTGATCGCGGATCTGGTCAGATGCTCATCCGGGGAGCATTGGGTCGCCTACGCCGATCTCCTGAACCGCAATCTGCGCAGCTGTTAGCCGTCGGCGGCTGATTCCGGCTCGGCCTCGGACCCGTTGCCGGGTCGATCTCGCTCCAAGGTTCCTCCCGTGGACATCTGACCAGGACCGGCTGTATCAGCCTCCCTCGCTGAACCCGGCGTCGCGCGCGTCGAGTAGCTCGATCCGGTTCCCGAAGGGATCGCGGAGGTAGCAGCGGTCGACATCCAGGCCGGAGTCGTCCGGCTCCAGGGTCGCGCCTGTGTCGGCCAGTCGTCGCTCGGCGGCCGCGAGGTTGGCGACCACGAAACATGGATGGGCTCGTGCGGCGAGCGGAGATGGATCTTCCACCCCGAGATGCACCGCGACACCGGACGGACCCGCGAACCAGCAGCCTCCCCGCCCGACCAGGGCACTCGGCTTCGTGACCTCGCGCAGGCCGAGGAGCTCGCCGTAGAAGCGGCGTGCGGCCGGCTCGCCGCCGGCCGGCATCGCGAGCTGGACGTGGTCGATCGCGAGGATGCCGATCCCCGCGGCCGGCAACCGCTCCTCCTCGGGCGTCAGCGTCGCACCCCGCGTACGGTGACCGTGCGGTTGTGGAGCGCGAGCGCATCCGCGGGGCGCCGGGCGAGCCGGCGGCGCAGGGCCGTCTCGAACGCCGGGCGTTGGTCGCCGAGGCTCGCGACGAGGTCGTCCTCGTCGAACTCCGTCAGGAAGCCGACGGCCCCGTCGACGTCGAACCGGTGCACGAGATCGGCGGCTCTGGCCGTCACGTCCGCGTAGCCCGCTCGCCGCATCTGGGCGATCGCCGCGCCCTCGTCGCGCAGGTCGTCATTCGACCCGTCGCTCCAGTCGCGGGCCTCCTCGCCGACGTCCAGCAGCGCGTCGTCGAAGTCGTCGTCCGGCAGCCACGCGGATGAGCCCGCGAGCCAGCTGATCCAGGCGAACGATCCGCCGCGGCGCAGGACCCGATGGACCTCGCGCAGGGCGCGGAACCGGTTCGGGACGAGCTGGAGGACGAACGACGAGACGGCGACGTCGACGGAGCCGTCCGCCACGCCGAGATCGTCGGCGAAGGCGACCCGCAGTGTGAGGCGTCGCCGCTCGGCAGCCGTCAGATGGGCATCCGCCTCGGCGGCGGCCTTCGCGATCATCCCGGACGAGGCGTCGAGCGCGATGACGTGGACCTCCGGCCAGCGGCGGATCGCCGCGATCGCGAGCGTCCCGGTCCCCGCCCCGACGTCCAGGAGCCGGGCGGCGCCGGCCGCGGCGACGTCGTCGATCTCGTCGAGG
>DATBPR010000137.1:0-3631 GCA_036561285.1 Candidatus Limnocylindrales bacterium
CTCCGGGCTCGTCCGGATCCTGAAGGACCTGTCCGCCACGATCGCCGGCGAGGACGTCCTGATCGTCGAGGACATCATCGACACCGGCCTGACCCTGAACTATCTGCTGCGCTATCTGCGCGGCAAGAACCCCGCCTCGCTCCGGATCTGCACCCTGCTCGACAAGCCGGCCCGGCGCCTCGTCGACATCCCGGTCGACTACATCGGCTTCACGATCCCGGACCAGTTCGTCGTCGGCTACGGCCTCGACTACGGCGAGTACTACCGCAACCTCCGGTTCGTCGGCGTCCTCAAGCCCGAGGTCTACACGAGCGCCGAATGACGATGCATCGACGACCCCTCGGCGGCGCGCGCCGCCTGGCCGGGCTGGCCTCGATCGTGCTAATCGTCGCCTGCCTGCTGCCGTGGTTCGGGACCTCCAGCGAGTCGGGGCTGCCGCCGCTGTCCGGCAACGCGTTCAGCGGCAGCGGGATCGTCGTGTTCTTCGTTGCGCTCGCCGTCATTGCCCTGCTGGCCCTGCCCTACGCGGCCGGCGACACGCCCCTCTCGCTCGACCGGCCGCTGAGCTTCCTGATCCTCGCGGTCATCGGCTGGGTCGCGTTCGCGATCCGCGTGATCAACCTCGCAACGACGAACCTCGAGGTCCTCTTCCCGACGCGGGCCTACGGCCTGTGGCTCGCCGCGATCGGGCTGCTCCTCCTGAGCCGCGCCGTCTACGACATGCAGCGCGAGCGGCGGATCTAGCGGCCGGAGCCCGCCTGGCAGGATCCTCCGTCAGCGGTTCGACGGGCTGAGCCACACCGTCGGGATGTAGTTGTCCGGCGCCCCGACCGTCCCGGTCGCCACATAGCCGGAGCCGTCCGGGATCACGGCCTGCGGCTCGCCCTGGCCGAACGACGCCTCGTCCGGCATCCGCGTCCAGGTCCGCCCGTCGGGCGAGGTCCAGGCCGTCCCCTGGCCGAACTGCTGGCCGAACAGGAAGTGGCCGACCGCGACCAGCTGATCCGGACCGGCGATCACGTCCGCCATCGTGATCCCGAGGCCGTGATACTCGAGCGAGTCCTGGGCCGGAGCGAGCTCCCAGGTGCGGCCGTCCGCGGAGAGCCAGACGAGGGCGGCCTTCGAGTCCAGGGCTGAGCCGACCGCGACGTAGCCCGGACCGCCCGCCGTCACCGACGCCATCGCGCCCTTCGCAAGGGTCGGTGCGTCGGCGACCCGCCGCCAGTCGACGCCGTCGGCGGAGGTCCAGACCGCCGACGTCGCCGGGTGGCCGACCGGTCCGACCGTCCCGACCGCCACGAAGCCACCCGGGCCCGCCGCGATCGACTGGACGCGGCCCGCGGAGCCCGCGTTCGCCGAAGAGAGGCGGGTCCACGTCCGGCCGTCCGGCGACGCCCAGAAGCGCGGTGCCCCGGGCTGGTTGAGGGCGCCCGCCCAGCCGCCGGCGATGAAGCCATCCGGCCCCGCGACGACCGTGGTCATCCCGGTCTCCGGCGTCTCGACCAGGGCGCTGCCGCCGCCGGCCGGCTCCCAGCTCGCGCCGTCCGCCGAGGTCCAGGCCGCCGCATCGTTGTTGTCCCGGCCGACGATCGCGACCCGTCCGGCCGTCGGCCCGCTCGTGGCGCCGGCCGCGATCGCGTAGGCGAACACCCCGTCCGATGACGCCGGCAGGCCGGCCAGCGTCCAGTGATGGCGGTTCGGGTCCGTCGTCGTCCAGGTCACGGGAACGAAGTCCGGGAACGTGTAGCCGACCGCGACGAGCCGGTCGCCGACCGCCGCGACGTCGTACGGATTGCCCTGGCTCGCGAAGTGGCCGGGATGGCCGAGGCCGCCGCCGGCGCCGACCGGCGGGATCGAGGGCGGTGTCGCATCCATTCCGGCCGGCCGCTCGACATCCGCGGTCGCCCAGTCGAGGCCCGGCGGCCCGGGCTCGTGGGAGGCGGCGCCGGGCGGGCTGGCCGACGTCGTCGCGGTGGCGCCACAGCCGGCCGCCGCGAGGGCTAGGGCCGCGATCGCCAGGACGGCCGTGGCGCGAGGGGCCGTTGCGCGGGCGGCGGCGGCCCGCGCGGCGAGGAGATGACGTCGGCCGCGTGGCCCGGCCTCGCGCGGAAACGACCGGATCACGGAAGGGCCCGGATCATCCCGCCGTCGATCGGCACGATCGCCCCGGTCACATAGCTCGCCGCGGGAGACAGGAGGAACGCGCCCAGCCGCCCGACCTCGGCGGGGTCGCCGTACCGCCCGAGCGGGATCCGGGCGATCGTCTCGGTCCGGATATCGTCGAGGGACCGGCCGGTCGCGGTTGCCCGGGCGCCGTCGAGCTGGGCGATGCGGTCCGTCGACACCCGCCCGGGCGCGATGCCGTTGATCCGGATCGGAGCGAGCTCCGACGACAGCGTCTTCACGAGCCCGGCGAGCCCAGGGCGCAGGACGTTCGAGGTGGTCAGGTTCGGGATCGGCTCGCGGGCGGAGCTCGAGAGGATGATCAGGATCGCCGGGGCGGTCGAGGCGCGGAGGCTCGGCAGGGCCGAACGGATCAGGCGCAGGGTGCTCCAGAGGACGCCGTCGATCGCGGCTGTCCAGGTGGCCTCGTCGAGATCGGCGAACGAGCCTCCGGGCGGTCCGCCGCTGTTCACGACGAGCAGGTCGAGCCCGCCAAGGGACGCCACCACCGCCGTCACCGCGTGTCCGGGACCCCCGGCGGTCGAAAGGTCCGCCGGGATCGCGAGCCCGCCGACCGCGGCCGCGGCGCCGTCGAGCCGGGGCCCGGGCCGGGCGGTCAGGGCGACCCGCGCCCCCTCGCCGGCGAGCTGGCCCGCGATCGCGCGCCCGAGGCCGCTCGACGCGCCGCCGACCAAGGCGCGCAGCCCGTCCAGTCCGAGATCCATCGGCTCATGGTACGGGCGACGCGGGCACCGGGGCCGATCCGGGGACGAGGTCGTCCGGCTGGCCGGGCTGGATCCGCACCCCCCACCAGCGCTCGTACCCGGGCGCGGCCAGCTCGAAGACGAACGTGCCCGGTGGCCAGAGGAACGGGTCGAGCCCGCTGGATGGCGGGGCTGCGTACAGCGCCCCGAGCGGCGGCCGGAGGTTCACGCTGGCCGACGCCGGCTCCACCTGCCGGATGCCGGCGCCGCCGCTCTGAACCCACCAGATCCGCACCGCAACGTCGTCCGGCGGGCGCTCCGGGCCGGCCCACGGCGCGCAGTAGCCCAGCGCGGCGATGTCCGGGCTGATCGGGACGACGGGGATCGCCGGGTTCAGTGGCGTCATCGGCCCGGCCACGGGGACCAGGCTCCGCCACGAACGAAGGACGCCGCCCGGCCAGACTTCCCGGCTGAAGATGCGCCAGCCCGGCGGGTCCTGACACTCGAGGCGGATCGCGGCGAGCGGGTCGGCGCTCGGCGCCTCCGTCGGCGGTGGCGTGCCCGGGCGGAAGCTGAACCCGGGCGCCGTCCCGGACGGCCAGGGCTTGACCAGCGCGACGGCGACGAACACCGCGATGGCCACCGCGAGGACGGTGGTCCGGCGGCCGGCCCCTTCCATCCGGACGAGCGTGGCCGTGGCGACCGGCGGCCGCTCGTGGAGGGATGGAGCCGCCCCGTCCCGCTCGCCGCCCGCGTCCCGCTCG
>DATBPR010000138.1:0-3602 GCA_036561285.1 Candidatus Limnocylindrales bacterium
GAGGCGGGCGTCGTGACCGGCGCCGCCAAGGAGCGAAACCGCGGCAAGATCGTGACCACGTTCCTGATGGGATCACCGCGGCTCTATGCGTTCGTCCACGACAACCCGATGGTCGAGATGCGGGCGGTCGACTTCACGAACGACACACATGTCATCCGCTCCTTCAGCCGGATGGTCTCGATCAACTCCGCCATCGAGGTCGACCTGACGGGCCAGGTCGTGGCCGACTCGATCGGGCACACGGTCTATTCCGGTGTCGGCGGCCAGATGGACTTCATGCGCGGCGCGGCCCTGGCGCCCGAGGGACGCTCCATCATCGCCCTGCCCTCGACCGCAGCACGAGGCACGGCCTCGCGGATCGTCTCCCATCTCCGCGAAGGCGCCGGCGTGGTGACGACCCGCGCCCACGTCCGGACGGTCGTGACCGAGTGGGGCGTCGCCGAGCTGTTCGGCCTGAGCCTGCGCGAGCGCGCCCGGGCGCTCATCGCGATCGCCCATCCGGACTTCCGGGACGAGCTGCGCCACGAGGCCGACCGGCTCCACCTGTAGCGGCCTGCGTGACGAACGGCCCGAATTCAGACGACCTTCGGCGCTAGGCCTCGATTCCGCGTTCGACCAGCCTGTTCCTTGGCAGCGCAGGAGGTCTGCCCCCATGCTCGTTCGACTCGCCGTCGCCGCCCTCCTGCTCGCGCATGCAGGCATTCACGTGGCGTTGCTTGCGCCGCCTCCACGGTCGACGGCAGAGGGGCCTCTATGGCCGTTCTCGACGAGCGGGTCCTGGCTGTTCGGCCGGCTCCGCGTGCGCGACGAGACGGCGCGGCTCGTCGCGTTCGTCCTCGTCGCAACGACGATCGCCGGCTTCTCGCTCGCGGCGCTGAGCGTCATCGGCGTTCTTCCGGCGGGAACCTGGCCGCCGGCCGTCGCGATCGGGGCCGTCTCGTCCATCGGGCTTCTGCTCGTCTTCTTTCACCCGTGGCTCGCCCTGGGGATCGGGATCGATCTCGTCCTCCTGTGGGCGAGTTGGTCGCCCGTCATCTCGGGGCCGCAGGTCCAGGTGTGATCAATGCAACCAGGAGGTCCACGATGAAGATCCTCGTCCCGATCGCGGTGTCCATCACCCTGTCCCTTGCGGCGACCATGATCGCCGTCGTGGCCAGCCGCATGATCACTCGCGTTGCATTCCGTGCCGAGCCGCCTGGCGAACGCGTCGAATCGCAGTTGCCGGCGTCGATCTGACCTGTCAGCCGGCCGAGCTCCGAGGGACTTACCCGCCAGCCTGCCGACGATCGAAAGGAACACCGCCATGAAGGTCCTTGTCACTGCCGCGTCCAAGCACGGCTCGACCGCCGAGATCGCGAGAGTGATTGCCCGCGTCCTCCGGACGGCAGACATCGAGGCCGAGGTCATCGCCCCGGACTCCGTGCGTTCCCTCGCCGGCTACGAGGCGGTCGTCGTCGGTTCGGGCGTCTACGCCGGCCATTGGCTGGGGCCGGCCAAGGCATTCGTTCTCCGCTATCGCACCGAGCTTGCCGATCTGCCCGTCTTCCTCTTCTCGAGCGGCCCGATCGGCGATCCGCCGAAGCCGGCCCAGGACCCGCTCGACATGGTCGAGCTGGACGAGGCCACGAGTGCGGTCGACCACCAGGTGTTCGCCGGGCGCGTCACCCGCAGTCAGCTTGGGTTCTTTGAGCGGCTGGTGACCACGGTGGTCCACGCGGACGGCGACTTCCGGCCCTGGGACGACATCGCCGACTGGGCGATGGAGATCGCCCGGTTCCTGAAGGACGAGCACGTCGCGATTTCGGCCATCGCCGTCTGACAGTCGGATGTGCCTGATCGGCGTCCGTCACGGCACGCTCGTCAGTCCGACGGGTGGCCTTTGATCCGGGCCATGTAGGCGGCCGCCTGGGCCCGGCGCTCGAGATTCAGCTTGGCCAGGATCGAGCTGACGTAGTTCTTGACAGTCTTGTCCGACAGGAAGACGTCGCCGGCGATCTCCTTGTTGGTCTTGCCTTCGGCGACCAGCAGCAGGATCTTCCGCTCCTGCTGGGTCAAGGCTCCGAGCTCATCGGGCTGGTCCGAAGACGCGATCCGCCGCATGCGCTCCAGGACCTTGCCGGTCACGGCCGGGTCCAGCAGCGACTCGCCTCGGCCGACGGCCTCGAGCGCGGCGACCAGGTCGCGCGCACGGACCTGCTTGAGCAGGTAGCCGCTGGCGCCCGCGACGATCGCGGCGATCACCGCCTCCTCGTCCGGGTAGCTGGTCAGCATCACGACGCGCGTCGACGGGAACTCCGCCCGGATGTCGCGACAGGCTTCGATCCCCGAGCCGTCGGGCAGCCGGACGTCCATCACGACGAGGTCCGGCTCGAACCGGCGGGCAGCCTCCAGCGACTCCGCCACCGTCCCTGCTTCGGCGACCACCTGGAATTCGGGCCGGCGGCCCAGCAAGGAGACGAGTCCCTGGCGGACGACCTCATGATCGTCGACGACCAGCAGGGTGAGCGGTCGTTTCGGTCCCTCGGTCATGCGTCACCATTCCTCTGGTTCGGAGCAAGCCCCTCGGCGGGACGACGGACCTGGACCTTCGTCCCGGTCGCGTCGCTGATGACCTCGAACGTGGCACCGATGGCCTCCATGCGCGAGCGCATGTTGGTCATCCCCTGGTGCCCGAGAACGCCCGGCGTCGTCGTGTCGAAGCCATGGCCATTGTCCTCGATCACCAGGTCGAGCCCACCGGATTCCGGGCTGTCCACGAAGACCGTCGCGCGGCTCGCGCCCGAGTGCCTCGCGACGTTGCTGAGTGCCTCGTTCACCACTCCGAGGATGTGGCTCGTCGCGGTCGCCTCGGGCTCCTCGCGGATGTCGCCCACGTGCAGCTCGACATCGACCATCGAGTTGTGGCGGAACTCCTCGACGACCGCGACGAGTCCGTTGATGAGCGTCGTTCCGCTCAACAGCTCGGGCCGCAGGCCGAAGATGAAGTTCCGGATGTCCCGGATCGTCAGGTGGAGGCTGTCGATCGCCCGCTCCACCCGCCGCTCGACCTCGTCGGGATCGTCCCGAACGAGCTCGGGCACGTCCTCGAGGGAGAGCCCGACGGCGTAGATGTTCTGGATGATCCCGTCGTGGAGGTCCTTGCTGATCCGCTCGCGTTCGTCCACGACCGCGAGTCGCTGGACCTGCTCGTGGAGCCGTGCGTTCTCGATCGCGATCCCGGCATGGACCGCGAAGGTCTCGAGCAGCGCCTGGTCGCTCTCGGAGAAGTCGTCGGCACCGGTCTTGTTGGTCAGGTAGAGGTTCCCGACGGAGCGCCCGTGCACGGAGACTGGAACGCCGAGGAAGCTGTGCATCGGCGGGTGATGCAGCGGCAGCCCGGAGCGCCTTGGGTCGGCGGCGATGTCGGGGATCCGGAACGGACGGTTCTCCTGCACGATCAGACCGAGGAACCCGTAGCCACGGGGGATGTGGCCGATCCTCGCCCGGGTCTGGCGATCCATGCCCGCGGTGATGAAGCGCTCCATCACGCCGTCGGCGTCGACGATGCCGAGGGCCGCGTACTGCGCCCCGATCAGCGGCCGGACCTGATCGACGATGACCTG
>DATBPR010000139.1:0-2837 GCA_036561285.1 Candidatus Limnocylindrales bacterium
GAAGCTGTGCTTCTTCTTCGACGAGGCCCACCTGCTGTTCGACGGCGCGTCGCAGGCGCTGCTCGATCAGATCGAGCGAACCGCCCGGCTGATCCGGTCGAAGGGCGTCGGCGTGTACTTCGTGACCCAGGCGCCGACCGATGTCCCGTCGTCGGTTCTCGCCCAGCTCGGCAATCGCGTCCAGCACGCGCTCCGGGCGTTCACCCCGGACGACGCGGACGCGCTGCGAAAGACGGCCCGGACCTTCCCGATGACGACCCACTACCAGGTCGAGGAGACGATCCAGTCGCTCGGGATCGGCGAGGCGCTCGTGACCGTCCTCTCCCCGCGCGGCGTCCCGACGCCGCTCGCGGCGACGCGCCTGCTCCCGCCGGACTCGCTGATGGCCGCGCTGCCCGACGCCGATCTCCAGGCCCGGATCGCCTCCGCGTCGCTGAAGGCGAAGTACGGCCAGACGGTCGACCGCGAGAGTGCCTACGAGATGATCACCGCCCGGCTGGCGTCGGCAAAGGCTGCCGCCGCCGAGGCCTCCGCCCAGGGGGCGATCGCCGCCGGCGTTCCACCCACGACGGCGACCGGTCTCAATACGATGACCGCGGCCGAGCAGGAGCGCGAGATCAAGCGCCAGGCAAGGGAGATGGCCGCCGCGGAGCGGGCAGCCGAGAAGGCCCGCGCAACCGCGCAACGCCAGGCCCGCGCCGATGCCCGAGCGCGCGATCGGATGGTCGAGACCGGCGTCCGGACCGCCGGCCGGGTCGTGACGTCGAGGGCCGGCCAGGATCTGATCCGGGGCGTGTTCGGGACGCTGTTCGGCAAGCACTGACCCGGCGCGACGGTCGGGTACCGGCAGGCCCCACTTGCCCGGATCCGGCCTCCTGTTCGCCCGGGCGCCCTCCTCCGGCTCCTGGACCTGCCCATCCAGTCACCCAGGGACTCTTCGGGCCAGTTCGATCGGGCTTTCCTGGACCTTGGCTCCGCGGGCGAGCGTGAACCACGAGGCGAAGCTGGCCGGTCGGGACCGGAACCAGCCGCGGATCGGTCCCAACAGTCCGTGGGTGACTGTCTGACGGGTCGGGTCGGCGGGGCGGCCGGCCGCTACTCCACCACGACGCCGGTCAGGTCGTCCGGACAGGGCGGGTACGCCATCTTCAGGTCGTCGAGCGTGTCCGCGACGATGTCCGCGACCGCGAGGTTCCGGAACCACTTCTTGTTCGACGGGATCAGGTACCACGGCGCCGTCTCGGTGGAGCAGCGCGCGAGCATCTCCTCGAAGGCGACGGTGTACGCGTCCCAGAGCTTCCGCTCGGCCAGGTCGTTGACGCGGAACTTCCACTGCTTGTTCGGGTCGTCGAGGCGGGCCTGGAGGCGGGCCTTCTGCTCGTCGCGATCGATGAGCAGGAAGAACTTCAGGATCGTCGTCCCGGAATCGGTCAGCAGCTTCTCGAACGCGTTGATCTCGTCGTAGCGACGCGACCAGACCTCCTTGGGGACGTAGTCGTGCACCCGGACGACGAGGACATCCTCGTAATGCGACCGATTGAAGATCGAGATCTCGCCCTTGCCCGGGGTCCGCTGGTGGATCCTCCAGAGGTAGTCGTGGGCGCTCTCGACCGGCGTCGGCGCCTTCCACGACGTGACGATGCAGCCCATCGGGTTGAACGCGGTCATCACGTGCCGGACCGTGCCGTCCTTGCCGGCCGCGTCGATCCCCTGGATGACGATCAGGATCGGGTGCTTCGCCTCCGCCCAGAGCCGGTCCTGGAGTCCGGTCAGCCGGTCGAGGCCGCGCCCGAGCTCGACCGCCGACCGCGCCTTCGTCCGGCCATGGGTGTCGCCCGCGTCCAGGTTCGCGAGACGCGGACGGCCGCCGGGCTTGACGAGGAGCGACTCCCGGAGGGAACGGGATCGACGCGGGCTCATGGGCTGGTCCTCACGACGGGGCGCGGAAACGGGCGCGTCTAGAATGGCACGACGATCCGAACGCAGGAGCTCTGCATGACCGCCGTGACCGGCGCCAAGCCGCATCCGATCTTCCTCGCCGGCAAGTGGGTCGAATCGGACGATCCGCTCGTCGTCTCCAACCCGGCCGATCCAGACAAGCCCGCGGGCTCGACCTTCCACGCGACCGAGGCCCAGTACGAAGAGGCGGTCGAGGCCGCCGTCGCGGCCTTCGAGGTCACCCGCACCCTGCCCGCCTACGAGCGCGGCGCGATCCTCCGCAACATCAGCGCCGGGATCAAGGGGCGTCGTGAGGAGCTCGGCCGGCTTCTGGCGACCGAGGCCGGCAAGCCGATCCGTGACGCGCTCGTCGAGGTCGACCGGGCGGTCCTCACCTTCCGGCTCGGGGCCGAGGAGGCGGAGCGGATGGTCGGCGAGACGATCCCGCTCGACCTGATGCCCGCGTCCAAGGGGCGGGTCGGGATCACCCGCCGCTTCCCGATCGGCCCGATCGCCGGGATCAGCCCGTTCAACTTCCCTCTCAACCTCGCCGCCCACAAGGTCTCGCCCGCGATCGCGAGCGGCAACCCGATCGTCCTGAAGCCGCCGTCCAAGGACCCGCTCGTGATGCTCACGGTGGCCGAGATCATCGAGGAGGCCGGCGCGCCGGCCGGATCGGTGAGCGTCCTGCCGATGAGCCGTGAGCTCGGCGACCGGATGGTCTCGGATGACCGGTTCAAGCTCCTGTCCTTCACGGGCAGCCCGTCGGTCGGCTGGCGGATGAAGGAGCGGGCGGGCAAGAAGAAGGTCGTTCTCGAGCTCGGCGGCAACGCGGGGGTGATCGTCGATCGGACAGCCGACCTCGACTGGGCCATCCGCCGGACGCTCGTCGGGGCGTT
>DATBPR010000140.1:0-3425 GCA_036561285.1 Candidatus Limnocylindrales bacterium
GGAGCAGGGCCCAGGCCAGGGCGATGTAGCCGCCGGCGAGGGCGGCCATCAGGCCGATCTGCCAGCTCACGACCGTGGCGCCACGGAACATGAAGTCCTCGAGCAACCGGATGCCGTTCGAGACCGGCAGCGCGTAGATCAGGGACCGGACCGGCTCGCTGAACTGGTCGATCGCGAGCACGAAGCCCGAGAAGAAGACCGACGCGAGCAGGAGCAGCAGGGACAGCTGGACCGCCTGCGGCTCCGAGTCCGAGACCGCCGCGACCAGGAGCCCGAGCCCCAGCGACGCCGCGACGAGGAGCAGGACCACGAGCGCGATCCAGCCCGGGTCCGCGAGGATCGGGACGTGGAAGCCGATCACGAGCAGCGTGATCGTCAGCAGCGCGACCGCCCCGGCGAAGATCCCGTAGGCAATGAGCTTGCCGGTGACGAGCTCGAAGGTGCTGATCGGCGAGATCCGGAAGAGCTCGAAGAGCCCGCTCGAGCGCTCCCGGACGACCGACAGCGCGATCAGGGTGATCGCCAGGTGCTGGAGGATCAGCGCGAGCACGGCCGGCCCGAAATACTGGACGACCGTCGGCCGCGATGGGGCGACGTTGTCGAGAACGGCCTCGGCCGGCGCCGCGATGACGTCCGGCGGGACCTTGCCGGCGTCGAGCGCTCCCTGGCTGATGGCCTCCGCCTGGCCCTTCTGCGCGGCCTGCTCGATGATCTGGCGGTTGATCGCGCCTTCGAGGGTCCGGGTCAGGAAGACGGCGTAGCTCTCCTGGACCGGGTCCGCGAGGTTCACCCGGACGCTGACCTGGCTCCGCTGTCCGGCCTCGAGCTGCGCCGCGGCGTCGGCGGGGGCGACGACCACGACGTCGACCTGCTGGCCGTCGAGCTTCTGCATCGCGGCCGCCTCGTCCGCGGTCACCGCGACGATGTTCAGGCCTTCGCCGGCGACCGCCTGGTACTGGGTGGCGTCGGTCGAGAGGCCGGTCCCCTCGGGAATGACGAGGATCGTGTCGAGGGCGCGGCGGTAGCCGCTGTAGCCCACCCCGAACAGGGCCATGATCAGGAACGGCCCGATGACGAGGCTGATCAGCGCGCCGGGCCGGCGGACGACGCTGATGAGCTCCTTGCCGACGACCGCGAGGATCCGGGTCAGGCTCTTCAGGAGGCTCATGCGGCGGCCGGCTTCCGTTCGCCGTGGTCGTCCGACCCCGGGTCCCCGGGTTCATGCCGATCGCCCCCGTCCCGATCGTCGGGCTCGTCCGTCGAGCCCTCGCCGGACTCGGCCCGATGGCGCGCGACGAGGATGCCGAAGATCTCATCGAACGAGAGGCGCTGCTCGCGGGCCGAGTCGACCTCGATGCCGGCCGCGCGGATCCGCTCGACCACGTTCGGCAGGGCGCTGCCGGCGTCGTCCACGACCACGCGCAAGTGGCGCGGCCCGTTCTGGGTGACCTCGCGGACCCCGTCCATGCCCATCAGGTCCGTTGCGTCGAAGACCGCGGCGGTCTCGATGTCGAGCAGGTCGCCGTCGGTGGCCGACCGGCGGAGGTCGTCCGGCGTCGCGAGGGCGATGATCGTGCCGCCGACGATCAACGCGACCTGGTCGCACTCCTCGGCCTCGCCGATGTGCTGGGTCGTGACGAGGAGCGTCCGTCCATGATCGCGCAGCCGGTGGAGCTCCTCCCAGATCGTCGCCCGCAAGAGCGGGTCGATGCCCGCGGTGGGCTCGTCGAGGATGATCAGGTCCGGCTCGTGGACGAGGGCACAGGCAAGCTCGAGGCGGCGCTGCATGCCGCCCGACAGCTGGCCGGCCCGGCGACCGCGGGCGTCCCACAGGTCGACGACCTTGAGGACCTCGCGGACGCGGCGCCGGCGACGCCGGAAGAGCATCCCGAACAGGCTCGCCACGAAGTCGACGTTCTCGCCGGCCGTGAGGTCCTCGTAGAGGTTGAACAGCTGGGCCATGTAGCCGATCCGTTCCCGGTCCGAGCGGCGGAAGCGCTTCGGGTGGCGACCCAGGACCTCGATCTCGCCGCCGCTGGGGGCGATCGCCCCGGTCAGCATCCGGATCGTGGTCGTCTTGCCGGCCCCGGACGGTCCGATGATCCCGAGGATCGTGCCCCGCGGCACCGCGAGGTTGACGTCGTGGACGACGAGGCGGTCGTCGAACTGGCGCGAGACGTCGCGCATGACGACGAGGTCGTCGGCGGGGACGGCGCCGGCCGCGCGGTCCTGCGGGGTGGGCGTCGGGGTCATGCGTCCTCCTGGGTGAGCGCCGATCGGGCCGGCGGCCGGAGTCTCGCCGGATGGCCATCCCGGCCACCCTCGCGCGGTGCCGGACGGCGCTACGAATGCGTGACGACCGAGCGGCTGCAATGCCCCTGCCATCGCCGGTCACACGTGGCGCGCGTCGGCGCGACGCCGGCCCCCGCACGCTCTCGCCGACGCGCTTCAGAGGGACCTCCATGACCGACGCCCCGGCCGCGACCGCCGGCCTCCGTCACAGCAGCGACGACCGGCCCGGCATCACCCGCCGTCGAGCGGGTCGCGGCTTCACCTACCGCGACGCCGGCGGCAGCCGGGTCCGCGATCCGGAGACCCTGGCTCGGATCAGGAGGATCGCGATCCCGCCGGCCTGGACCCACGTCTGGATCTGCCCGGCTCCGAACGGCCACCTCCAGGCGACCGGCCGCGACGCCCGCGGCCGCAAGCAGTACCGCTACCACGCCCGCTACCGCGCGCGGCGCGACACGGCGAAGTTCGAGCGTCTGATCGCCTTCGCCCGGGCGCTGCCGGCGATCCGCGAGCAGGTCGATCACGACCTGGCCCGGCCGGGGCTGCCCCGTGAGAAGGTCCTCGCGGCCGTCGTCCGCCTGCTCGAGCTGACTCTGATCCGGGTCGGCAACGACGAGTACGCCCGGTTGAACCGGAGCTTCGGGCTGACGACGCTGCAGGACCGACATGCGGTCATCGACGGGTCCGAGATCCGGTTCCGCTTCCGGGGCAAGTCCGGCAGGCAGCAGGAGGTCGGACTTCGCGATCGCAGGCTCGCAACCGTCGTCCGCCGCTGCCGCGACCTGCCGGGCCGGGAGCTCTTCCAGTACGTCGACGCCGACGGTGAGCCTCGCGACGTCGCGTCCGACGACGTCAACGCCTATCTCGACGCGATCGCGCCGGGGTTCACGGCGAAGGACTTCCGGACGTGGGCCGGGACCGTCCTCGCGTACCGCGCCCTGCGGGCGCTCGGGAAGGGCTCCACGGACCGGGAGAAGCAGCGGAACGTCGCCGAGGCGATCCGGGCCGCGGCGGACAACCTCGGCAACACGGCCGCGGTCGCGCGGCAGGCGTACGTCCACCCGGCAGTGGTCGACGCTTACCTGGACGGACGGATCCGGTCGGCGCTCGTCCAGGCGGCCGAAGACGACGAC